>JADLKP010000110.1 GCA_016838945.1 Methanobrevibacter sp. | reverse complement strand
CTTTATTCAGAAAGTATTTATATATAATCTGTTAATTTCTAAATTAACTTGATTATCTATTGTTTTTTTAGAAAATAAGGGTTTTAAACAGGTTTAAATCTTGATTTTTTTAAGATTTTTACTGTTTTCATGTTTTTAAGAAGAATTTTTTCTTTTTGAAATAAATGGATTATATAAATATTTTTAAATTATTTGAGGTGAAAAAGATGGCAACTTTTAAAGGATTTGCAATGAAAAGACTCAATGAAATCGGTTGGGTAGAAAAAGAAGTACCTGAATGTGGACCAATGGACGCAATCATTAAACCAACTTGTGTATCCCCATGTACTTCAGATATTCACACTGTTTGGGAAGGTGCAATCGGTGACAGAAGAGACATGATCTTAGGTCACGAAGCTGTTGGTGAAGTTGTTGAAGTAGGTAGCATGGTTAAAAAATTCAAACCTGGTGACCGTGTAATTGTACCTGCTATCACCCCTGACTGGGATGACGAAGCTGCTCAAAGAGGATACCCTTCACAAACCATGGAACCTCTCGGTGGTTGGAAATTCTCCAACTTCAAAGACGGTGTATTTGGTGAAAGATTCCATGTAAACATGGCTGATGCAAACTTAACCTTAATTCCAGATGGAATGTCAGAAGAAGCTGCTGTAATGTTAACCGACATGTGGTCTACTGGTATGATGGGATCTGAAAACGCAGATATTCCATTAGGTGGATCCGTATTAGTTATTGGTATTGGTGCAGTAGGTCTTTCCGCTATTGCTGGTGCTAAACTTTTAGGTGCAGGTAGATTATTCGCAGCTGGTACTCGTCCAATTTCTGTCGAAGTTGCTAAAAAATACGGTGCAACCGACATCATCAACTATAAAAACGGTGCAATTGATGACCAAGTCAGAGAACTCACTGACGGTGCAGGTGTAGACTCCGTAATTATTGCTGGTGGTAACTTAGAAAACACATGGAAAGAAGCTATCGGTTCAGCAAAAGCAGGAGGAACCGTATCCAACGTAAACTACTTAAGTGGTGCTGACAACGTATTAATCCCACGTGAACTCTGGGGTTGCGGTATGTCCAACATCAACATTAAAAACGGATTATGTCCTGGTGGAGCAGTAAGAATGGAAAGACTTGCTGACTTAGCATTATACGGCAGACAAGATCCTGAATTATTAGTTACCCACAAATTCAAAGGTCTTGAAAAAATCGAAGATGCTTTACTCTTGATGAAAGAAAAACCTAAAGACTTAATCAAACCTGTTGTATTGTTAGACCTTGACTAAGCTCATTAATAGTAGAAAAATGGATGTTAAAAAAGTAATGGATTAATTTCCATTACTTTTTTTTTTAAATTAATATTTATTCAGATAATTGTGGAGGAAAAAATGAAAGTTGCAGTAATTGGAGGAACTGGTCCTCAAGGTTTAGGAATTGCAAAGAGATTTGCAATAGAAGGCGTTGAGGTTATTGTAGGTTCCCGTAAAGAAGAAAAAGCTTTGACTGTTGTTGAAGAAACAATCGAAGAACTTAAAGATTATGATTTAAACATTGTAGGTATGGCAAATGAAGATGCAGCAAAAGCTGGAGATGTTTTAATTCTCACAGTACCTCTTGCAGCTCAAAAACCTACACTTGAAGGAATAAAAGAATTCTGTACTGATAAAATTGTCCTTGATGCTACAGTACCACTCGAAACAGCTATCGGTGGAAAACCATTCCGTTTCATTGACTTGATGGAAGGTTCAGCTGCTGAAAGAACTGCAAAGATTTTAGATGGAACTGGTGCAAAGGTAATATGTGCATTCTGTAATATAAGTAACTCTCACTTATCCAATATTCCAAACGATATTGATTGTGATTGCTTGATTGCAGGAGATGATAATGAAGCGAAAGAAATTGCTACTGAACTTATTAATAAACTCCCAGGAGTTAGAACTATTGATACAGGAATTCTAGAAAAATCAAGAGTAATTGAAAAGATTACTCCACTTTTAATTGGATTAAACATCAAATACAGATCCCATTATGGTGGACTTAGAATCACTGGAATTCCAAAATTTGATGAATAAATATTTAAATTATTTTATTCTAAAGTTAGTTTTAGAATAAAAATTTTCGAATTAGATTTTTTTCTCAACCAAAGTTAAATATTTAGAAAATTATTTTCACCTCTTATTATAATTTTCTAATATATTTAACTTATTAAAAAGAACAATTCTCTCTTATATCCCATTTAATCAGATATCTTTTTATTTAGAAAAATATAAACTTTTAAATATAATTGGTGATTTTATGATAGTAGTATTGGCAAAAGCAACCCCTAATGATGAAGAAGCTTGTGAAAAAATTGTTGGATTCGCTCAAGACTTAATTGAAAACTCAAGAAAAGAAGATGGAAATATAGATTACAACTTGTACAGCAATACTGGTGATGGAACTTTATTGTTTGTAGAACAATGGGAATCTATAGAAATTTTAGGTACTCATTTAAATACTGAACATTTCCTTAAATTTGGTGGAAATATTGCAGATTTAGTTGCAGAAGACCTCATAATTGATGTCTTCAATGCAGATGCAGTAGATCTCTAATCCTTTTCTTTTTTCTTTTTTTATTTTTATTTCTTTTTTCATTCTCACTATTCTTTTTAGTTATTCTGCTTATTCTTTTTCAAATTTTTCAAAGTTTCATTATATTAGTTATTATAATATACATAAACTATATTTAAAATAAGAATTATAAATATAAACTAATGTTTGGTAAAGATAAAAAAGAAGAATTTCACGAGAAAATATTATACGAAACACAACCTAATATTTTTGTTTATTCAAAAGGAATTTTAATTTCAATGTTTGTGTTAGGATTTTTATTTTTCTTATATTCTGCTGGAATCAGATACATTGGGAACATGAACGTTTATTTGATTGAATCAACCAAAACCCCATTGACCACCTATTTCGCATTGGCGGTCTTTGTCCTAATAGTGATTGTGGTTCTATACATCATTTTGAAATTGCTGATTTGGACTTCAATCAAATACACAATTACAGAAAGTAGGGTAATTGTTGAAAAGGGTATTCTCTTAAATAAGAACAATTCCATGCCTTTTAACACTATTCAAGATGTAAGCAGATCTCAAAGTCTTTTAGGAAAAATATTCTCTGTGGGTTCAATCACATTATATAGTGCATATGATGGAAAGGATTTGGAATTGAAAGACATTTCCAGTCCGAAAAAGGTTGAAAACATCATATTTGAAAATATGAGAGGAACCCATCTCAGAAGACCTAATCTCAATAATGGATCTTATGTAGATGGATATGAGTTTAATCCGATAAGACCTAATTCAGATGATCATGTCCATTACAGGCGTATGGAAGACTTGGATGATTTGGAATTGGTTGATGCTAAACAACGTAAAAAAGAACTAAGGGAGATAAGACGTAGGGCTAGAAACTCCAGAAACAATTACAACAATTCCAATTATGATTCACGCTATGACGCTGAACCTAATTATGGGTCAAGCTATGATGATTTTTACGGCTCTAATGATAATTATAGAGATAATAGATATTCTGATAATAGGTATGAAGATAGCAGATATGCAGATAATAGGTCAAGAGACGATTTTGACTATAGGAATAATCGTTATGAAGGTCGTAGGGATTATCCAGATTCCCATCATCATCAATATTCCGGTGCAATTAAGAAATCTTATGAAAGAAATCCAGACAAGTATTTCGCTAACAATTACGAAGAATTCCATCAAAGCAATATAGATGCTCAAAATGATTATATTGAAAGGAGTTATGATCAAGGAAGCTCAGTTCCAAGAGATAATTATGAAGACTCTTTTGAAGAGGATAAAAAATCCAAGGGATTATCCAGATTCAATCCTTTCTCAAGCAATAAAAAGGAAGAGGCCTATGAAGAGAACATTTCTGATGAAGAGTTTGACAGCACTATAAATCAAGCTATGCATGATATGGACAGCAATATCAGATTCGAACCTTCCAATAAGCAGTTTAATCAATCCCATGGCGATTATAATAGAAGATATCCTAATGAAAATAGGAGGTATGACCAATCATATAATCGTGATAATGCTTATAGACCAAATCATGATATGGAAAGGTCCAGACCAGTAATGGATGATTATGATTCCTATGATTCTAGAGACCATTACAGAAGCCAGAACTATGGTTCAAGGGATGATTCCAGAAATCAAAACTATGGCTCAAGAGATGATTATTATGCTCCTAGAAAACAGTACAATGATCGATATGATGGAAATTCCCATGCTTATTCATCATCATATAGGAGTGATAGCAGATATGATTCCAGAAATGATTATAATCAGCCAAATGACTATAATTCCAATTATAATCAATCCAGAAATCAGTCTAGGAGGCAATCCAGAAGAAATGATGATAGGTACAATCAGAATCCTAGCCATTCTAGAAGGGATGATGATAGGTACAATCAGAATCCTAGCCATTCTAGAAGGGATGATGATAGGTACAATCAGAATCATTATCACGAAAACAATGATTATGGTGAGGAATACAGGGCTGGAGAAGATAAGGGCAAAAAGGAAAAAACTCCTGATGACCTCTTTGAGAAACATTCCAGAAAATTTAGAAGATAATTTTTACTTTTTTATGGCTTTTTAGCCATAACTACTTTTATTTTATATTATTTTATTTTATTTATGCAGGGAAACTATGAATTTTGATTATGATGTTGCAATTGTTGGTGCAGGCCCTATAGGGTCTGCTTTGGCATATGAATTGGCTAAGGAAGATTTCAGTGTCTGCCTAATCGATAAAAAGAAAGTAATAGGTTTGCCTTTGCAATGTGCGGGAATAATAAATAAGAGTGTTTTGGATAATATTCAAATTCCTGAGGATTTGATAATAAATAAGGTAAAAGGAGCTTATTTGCATAGTAAAAATCAATCTTTTTCAGTTTCTAAGGAAGATGACCAAGCTTTAATAATTGATAGGGTTGCATTGGACCAATATTTATACAACAGAGCTATTGGATCCGGTGCAGATTCTCATTTGTCTTCTAAAGTTGTGAATGTCGATACATTAGAAGGAAAAGTTGTTTTTCAAACAGATTCTAAAGAAAAGACAATCAAATCAAAGGTGATTGTTGGTGCAGATGGTCCTCTTTCATTGGTTTCATCCGCAATTGGAAATGATTTCAAATATTATTGTGCAAGCCAATATCTTGTTGAAGTGGATAATGTTCGTGAGATGTCCTTTGTAGATTTATATGCATATGAAGACATATTTCCTGGATTCATATGGGTTATCCCAGCATATAAAAATATTTTCAGAATAGGATTGTTTTCCGGTCATGATTATAAAATGCAAAATGAAATTTTAGATGATTTCCTGAAAAATGATTTCAAATATGATGATTATAATGTAATTGAAAAGTATAGGGGTAAGATTCCTATTTACAATAATGAGAACAAATTGTTTGAACATAGAGCTTTGATTATTGGAGATGCTGCAGCACAGGTGAAGCCAACCACTGGCGGAGGTCTTCAAATAGGTTTTAAAACAGTTCAAATAGCTAAAAACGCAATTATCAATGCTTTAAATTCCAAGGGGATTCTTGAAAATGACAGCAAGATATTACAGGATATTTTCAAAAATTATCAAAAGGATTTTGAAGAGAAATTCCTAAAGGAAATTTCTTATCAATTTAAGGTTCAAAAAACTTTATGTACACTGTCTGATGATGATTTGGATTATTTCTTTATAAAATTAAAGGAAAAGCAGTGTGATGAATTAATTTCTGAGTATGGGGATATTGATGATCAATCAGTATTGGTTAAGGAATTCCTTAAAAGAGGATTGGTTCTATCAGTTTTACCTGCAATTCACAAAAAAGAATTGGCTAAAATTTGGCTATTGTAAAAATAATTGAATTATACTTATTTAACTTAAATTATTGGATTAAATTTATTTATATTCAATTTATTTAAATTATGCTTATTTAACTTAAATTATTGGATTAAATTTATTTATATTCAATTTATTTAAATTATGCTTATTTAACTTAAAATACAAATTAAAATATTTATAATTATTATAATCTTTAATGGAGATATTAAATGGATTTATTGTTAATCTTATCACAGGAACATGATAAACTACCATTGGCTGAACTAAGAGCAGTTTTGGAGATAGAAGAAATAGAAACTGAAATCGAAATGGTTTGTCCGGGATTGGTTATTCTAAGAAATCTTGATGAAGATGTTTTTGATGATTATTATAGGATATTTGTCAGAAGGTTAGGTTATACTCATGAAGTCCACCAAGTCATTGATGAATGCAATTATGATGATTTGGATGGTGTTGTCAAATCAATCGATTGGTCCCAATTTCTTGATGAGAACTTTGCAGTTAGGGTAAAACGTTTCAATACTGAAATAGATACAGTAGCTACTGAACGGAGAGTAGGCCATTTGATTCTATCAAACACTGAAAACATTTCAGTAAACTTATCCGATCCTAAATCATTCATCAGGGTTGTAGCTCATCAAAGTCATGTTTATCTTTGTTTTGGAAAATATCAACTCAATAAGAAGTATTTTGAAGAGATGAAACCTCATAAAAGACCATTTTTCCATCCTGGTTGCATGAGTCCTAAATTGGCACGTTGTATGGTTAATTTGGCTCGTGTAAAAGAGGGAGATTTAGTATTGGATCCTTTCTGCGGTACTGGCGGAATTCTTATTGAAGCCGGTTTGATTGGATGTTCAGTTGTTGGCTGTGATATCGATTGGAGAATGAAAAAGGGTACAGCAACCAATTTGGATTATGTGGGAGTGACTGACTATAAGACCCACGTTGTTGATGTCCGTGAACTTGAGATGTATGAAGAGGTTGATGCTGTGGTTACAGATCCCCCTTACGGTATTTCTACAACAACCTGTGGTGAAGGTGCTTCTGGAATTTTCAGTGAATTCCTGCAATCAATTGAACACAGTATGAAGAAAGATGCACTTTTAGTGATGGCTAGTCCACATACACTGGACATAGATTCACTACTTAATGATGTAGGTTTCAAATTATTGGAAAGGTATGAGATTAAAATGCATAGGAGCTTGACTCGTATCATTTCTGTGATAGCAAAAATTCATTAAATCATATCTAATTCATATGGGGTAAATCATTTTTAAAAATCAATTTTTAATTTTTTATTAATTAATTTTTAATTTTTAATTATTAATTTTTTAATTTTATTTCTTATTTCTTTAAATAACTTTTTATTTT
>JADLKP010000109.1 GCA_016838945.1 Methanobrevibacter sp. | reverse complement strand
CACCTTTAATCTTGTTGTTTTTATAGTTATCATTAATTTTTTTAATAATTTTTTTAATACTATTTATTTTTAATTCTAATCACATATTGGAATTCTTATTCATCATTGATTACATTACTGCAATCCAAGTTTTTCTCTTCCAATTCAGAGTGCTTGATTCTATTGATTATCTTACAGGTACTGTCAAGATCTCCTGTCCGGTACTCTCTCACTCTTTTAGCCACAGCTTTGATTCCTCTTTTATCCAATTGTTCCTGAAGCTTTGCAATGTCATGATTTTGGTCTGAACCGATAGCTATTATGTCTGGTTGAATTTCCTCTACAATCTTGAACATATCTCCATCATAGCCAATGTAAGCTTCATCAACGGGCTTGAGATATTTGATCATTTCTAATCTTTGATTCTCATCAATAACAGGGATTCTCTTTTTCTTTTTAACAGTTGAATCTCTTGCTATTACAACTACAAGGACCGCATCCTCTCCACCTAATTCCTTTGCTTTTTCAAGATACAATCCATGTCCAGGATGCAATAGGTCGAATACTCCTGTTGCCATTACTTTCATATTTTGTCTCCGTTTAAAATATAATAAATTTTAAATATGCTTTTTAATTTTTATTTTTTAGAATTTATTTAATCTCTTGGTATTTCAATGCATCTACAAGACTTATTTTGTCTTTGTATAATGCTGAACCGATTACAACTCCCTTTGCACCGGTTGTTTGGAGTTGCTTTAAGTCCTCTAAGCTTGTAACTCCTCCAGAGTATACAACTGGAATGTCTACAGAGTTTACAAGGTCAATTACAGGGTCTACATAGAACCCTCCAAGCAATCCTTCCACATCAACATTTGTAAACAATATGCTTCCAGCACCAAGATCCTGGAATTCCTTGCTTATTTCAGTTGCAGACTTGCCAATCTTTTCCTGCCAACCTTTTATGACAACCTTATTGTCTTTGCTGTCAAGGGAAATCATTACTCTTTCACTGCCGTATTCATCGGATAATTTGGTTATTGTTTCAGGGTTCTTGATTCCCATGGTTCCGATGATCAGCCTATCGATATCAAGGTTCAGCAATTCTTCTGCATATTCAATGCTTCTTATGCCTCCTCCAAGTTGGATGGGAACGCTTACTTCATCAAGCACTTTTTTGATGGTTTCTATGTTTGTTGTGCTTTCAAGTGCACCGTCAAGGTCTATGACATGAACAACTTCTGCACCTAACTCTTCCCATTTTCCAGCAACCTTTTCAGGATTTTCAATGATCACCTGTTCGGTTCCAGGTTCTCCTTGCACTAGCTGCACGCATTTTCCATTCTTAATGTCTACAGCAGGCATAATTAGCATTTTATTATCTTGAAATGACATTTTGATTCCTTTTTAAGTTTTGAATTTATAATGTGATTATTTTCAACAATTATAACATTATAATATATTTACTTTATATTATTAATTTATTTCTTATTTTATTCTTTTTGCACTTTTTTACATTTAGTTCGATTTTATTTTTCAACAATTTTCCTAGATTTTTCCAATTTTAGCAAAACATTTATATATGATGTAAAATAATTATTACATATGTAATATATTTTTTACAAAAGTAAATAATTTTTTACAAAAGTAAAAAATTAATTACATACTAATTTACTATCAATAGGTGATTTTGTGACTGAATACATTATTGAAACTACTGGCTTATCAAAAAAATATTCAAACAATCTGGTAGTGAATTCCATAGATATGCATGTGGAAAAAGGGAAGATCTATGGTCTTTTAGGTAAAAATGGGGCTGGAAAAACCACTACTATGTGTATGCTTTTAAACCTTGTATATCCAAGTGATGGTAAAATCCTTCTTTTTGGAAAGGACCCCCGAAATCATTCAAAGGAAGTTTATTCAAACATAGGCTCAATTATAGAGGCTCCAGGATTCTATGAGAATCTTACTGCCTATGAAAATTTAGAGGTCATTGCCAAACTTCGTGGAAACTATAATCCTCTAAATGTTAAAATGGTTTTGGAGATGGTTGATCTGGCCCATGAAAAAACAAAGCAATTCAAGGATTTTTCTTTAGGCATGAAACAGCGCTTGGGAATAGCTGCTGCAATTATGCACAATCCGGAATTGTTGATTCTTGATGAACCTATAAATGGCCTTGATCCATTTGGAATCAAGGAAATCAGGGATTTGCTAAAAAAGCTCTCCTGTGAGTATGGAGTGACCATTCTTATTTCAAGCCATATTCTCAGTGAGATAGAAAACATTGCAGATGTGATAGGATTTATGGATGAAGGGGTATTGATTGATGAAATCACAAGGCAGGAATTGCATGAGCGATTGAATAAATATGTTGAATTTGAGGTTTCGGATATTGATTTGGCACTAGAGCTTATGAATAAAACAGGATTTAAGGAAAATAAGGATTACTGTTATAAGCGAAGTTTAGGTGAATATATTGAGGATTTGGATTCTGGTGAAAACAGTGAAGAAAGCACTGTTGGCGGAACCATTCATCTGCTTTCCAATTTGGATTTAAGAGACAAGTTCAACACATTGTTCGTCAGTTCAGGCATCGATGTCAGAAAGGTGAATTTGTGTGAAGAGAATTTGGAAGAGTTCTTTACTAGAATCATTTCAAATGATTAGGATAATTATTATTTGAGATTATAGGTGATTATATGCTTACTTTTATCGAAATGGAATTTCTAAAGCTTAAAAGATCAAAGATATTTTTATTGAGTTTGCTTATGGCTGCATTGCCTTCAGTTTTAATGTTTATAGCAACATTTGCATTTGATGAGACACAAAGCTTTGATGCATTGTTTTCTACTGTAAATATGTACATGTCTGTATTGTTTGCAATTCTTTTGTTTTCAATAGTGATTTCATACCTTTTCGGCAGGGAATATAATGAGCATACACTTAAGACAATGCTGACCATTCCAATATCAAGGGGAAAATTTTTAGTTTCAAAATATGTCATGTTCCTGATTTGGATTGTGATCTTATCAGTTGTAACAAGCATATCCGCTCTTGCCTTTGGTTTTTTAGCAGGGCTTAGTGGATTTACATTAGGATTGTTCATAAACAGATTTATAGAATTGCTCTTTGCAAATCTTCTGCTGTTTTTGACATTTTCTCCATTTGTATTCATTTCATTGTTCATTACAAACATGGTTCCGGCAATGGTTGGAGGTGCAACTTTGACTTTAGTTAATCTTTTGGTCTCTGGGCAAAATTGGGCTCCATATGTCCCTTGGGCATGCCCTTACTTGATTTCATCTGGTGAGATAGCAGATTATGGTGTAAGTCTGATGATTCCTTATGGTGTAATCTTAGCTACTTTCATAGTTGGAATAGCTATTTCATATATTTACTTTACTAAAAAAGATGTTCCTCTTTAAGATATATTTGTTTAATAAAACCTCTAATTTATCTAAAAAAAAGATGTTAATGAATCTCAACCTCTTAAATTTCTAAAACATCTTTTTTAGTTTTCTTTTTTTAAAAATTTTAATTTAAAATAAGTAAATTTTAACTTTCATGAAATTACATGAAATCTAAATAGTTTATTTTTCTTTTTTAGTAATTTTCCTTGAAATTCTTCAGTAATCTGGAAAATATGGAAATGTCTGATGGCGGTTGTTCAATTTCTTCTTTCTTAAACCATTTTGCAGTGGTGATTTCATTTTCATCCACCTTGATTTCACCAGATTTGTATTTGCAGATGCAACCAATCATCAATGAGTTTGGAAATGGCCATGTTTGGCTTCCGAAGTATTGAACATCTTCCACTTCAATTCCCACTTCCTCCATAACTTCTCTTTTTACTGCTTCCTCTACTGATTCTCCAGCTTCTAGGAATCCTGCAATCAATGCATATCTTGGATATTCATGATAAGAGTGCCTTGCCATCAAAATCTTTTTGGTTGGGTTTCCATTTTCATCAAGATCATCTTCATCTTCCTTGATGATTGTGGTAATTATTGCAGGGCAAATCCTTGTAAAGCTTGTAAATCCGCATTTTGGACATACTTTAGCCATTTCAACATCAGATGTGACTGTTTTTGCACCGCATCTTCCACAATATTGGTGGTTGTTTTCCCAATCAATTATTTGAATTGCCCTTCCACCAAGATAATATGTCTCTTCGTTAATGTCAAAGACTTCATAAAGATTGATGAATTCCAAATTGATCTCTTCATTCTCTTCCTCAAATCCTTCAATGTCAAAGTCTTCATAGAGTTCAACTGCATAAGCATCCTTAAGGTAAAATTCTCCAAAGTAAATGCAGTTTTTAACATTCTCTTCATTGATGTTAAGCTCATTTAAGTCTTTGAGTAATGGAATGTGATTATCTATCAATAGAAGGTCCCTATCACTGAATATGAAATAAAATTTCTTGTCAGTATCTTTAGCTTTAAGATTTATTTTATAATTGTCATAGAGACTTATGGATTCCTTTGTATAGTGTTGTGTTTTCATATTTTATTATATGTTATTTTAGTTTATATTTTTAATTATTGGGGTTTCGATTTTTTTAATCAATAGCTAAATATTTATATTTTCAATAAAAAATTAATATTATTAATTAATGTTAAATTAAAAATTAATAAAAAATTTAATAAAAAAATTAATATTAATTATTAAAATTAATTATTCAAATTTATTATTCAAATTAATTTTTCAAATTAATTATTCAAATTATTATTTTTTGTGATTGTCATGAAAAGAACTGCCTTAAAGATTGCTTACATTGGAACTCACTTCCACGGATTTCAAAGACAGCCTGATGTAAGGACCGTTGAAGAGGAATTGATTTATCATCTTAGGAAATTAGGATACATTGATGACTTGAAGGCTTCAAGGTTCAGGATAGCTGGGAGAACAGATGCAGGAGTTCACAGTCTTGGAAATGTAATCAGTTTCCAAAGCGAAAAGGAGGTTCGTGTCAATCAGATAAACAATAGCTTACCTGAGGATATTCAGATTATTGCTTGGGCACCTGTGAGATTCGGATTCAAGCCAAGATATGCAAAAATGCGTTGGTATAGATACATACTGTTTGAAGATGATTTAGATATCGATCTTTTAAGACAAACTGCTGAAGTCTTTAAGGGAACCCATAACTTCACTAATTTTACAAAAAGAAAACAGAAGACAACCGAAAGAACAATTGAAGATATTATAATATCCAAACCAACAATTGATGAGGCAGATAAGAATAGGAACAATGATTATGCTCATTTAAACAAAACTTACAGCCCTATTTTTATAGACATTTATGGTGAAAGCTTCTTATGGAATATGGTTCGTAAGATGATGAGAGTTTTCTTGGATGTGAATTATGGGAAGCTAACTCTTGATGATGTAAGGCGATTGTTGGATCCTAAAGAGGATGAGCCAAGAGCATACATCAAGGTTGTAGAGCCTGATAATTTAATCCTTATGGATATTGAATATGATGGAATCAGGTTCAGATATGATGAATATGCCTGTGAGAGATTCAGAAGATATTTGGTTGACAATCTCTTTGATTTGCAGAAGACTTATTCAGTCAGTGAATCCATGTTAAAAAGCTTGGAAAGTTTAACAGATTAAGAAAAATAGTTTTTATTTTATTTTATTTTTTAAAGGATTGGAAAAATAGAAAATTCTTATTAATTTGTAATAATCCATAAGAAAAAAATTAAAAATTTTTAAATTTAAATTTTTATTGATGGTTGTTTTAACCCATCATGCTCATACCCAATATTAAAGCGCTGACAGCCCATACAACTATTGCAACGATTATAATATATTTGGCATGTTTTTGGTAGAATGGATCTTCTCTTTTTACAAAGTATAATATTACTCCTGCAATAAGACCTAATATAGGTATAAGTATAGCAAGAAGATATCCAACAATTGCAATAACTTTGTCTATTGTTTCAGCCATAATTTATCCTCCATATTTTTAAAGAATAATGCTATTCTTTGTTAATAATAAATTTATTTTAGTAATATTTAAATTTTATATTTTTTCAATTTTTAGTTATTTTCATCAATTTTATTAAATTTTTGCCCATTATTTTCTTTAACATATATATATTAGTTTAAACATAATAATCTTGAAGAATTTTTTATTAATTCTTTATTCAATTATGGAGGAGAAAGTATGAACCCTATTCTTGCAGCAATCTGTTCATTTATTATTCCAGGATTAGGTCAAGCATTAGAAGGAAACATACAAAGAGGTATCATACTCTTTATTATAGCTTTCATTGTGATGTTAATCGCTATGTTTGTATTTAAAACTTGGATTATATACATTATTGGATTGATAATTGCTATTTATGCTGCTTATGACGCATATGTTATGGCAAGTGCATAGCTAAATTTTTTTTTTAAAAATAGATTTTTAATTTTTAATATTTTTTTATTCTTTTTTCTATTATCCAATCTTTTTTTATTCTTATTCCAAATACTCATGATTTTCTTTTAATTTATCTAAAATAAGTTTCATGGATCTCTTTTCTTTTTCATTTCCCACTTTTTGACATACTCTATTCAGCTCTTTCATATGAGTCCAGATCATGTCCTGTTTTTCTTTGTACTTGTGGTCGAATCTGCAATAATAAACCAAACTTTCTATAACTGCATTCATGGCTCTGTTTAGAGGAATGACCTCATGGGTTTCACTTATGTAAATGTCTTCAACTTCACAAGTCACCACATTTCCTTTTCCATCGTTGTAGTCATTTTCCCTTTTCTTTTCAATTGTCTTGATTACATGCGCCTTAAAGAATCCTAAGGAATCTTTTATCATTGGAAAACCATTGAATTCATCAAAACACTCATCGTCAAGTTCTCCAAGAGTGGAATGAGTAAAAATAAGAGGATTCTTCGTAATGTTTACAATCAATTCCCCATTTTCCATGATGTTCAGGTGGGTGTGAACGCAATTGTCCAAATGAATGACAACATGATTTGAGTCCTTGCATATCACTCCAATCGGTGCGGCATTTTTGATATGTTCATTGCTTTGTGTTGTGACAATTGTTTCATAGAGCTGTCCTTTAAACATATTCAATGATTCTAATTTATCTGCCTTTTTATAGTGTTTGTTACTTAAAATTAGTTCTTGGACCATATTTTCACCTGTGATTTGATCCATTATTTTTTATTATCTTTTTATCTATTTTATAATTCTTTTTATCTAGATTTTATAATTCTTTTTACCTATTTTTTAATTTAATTTTAGTAATAATTTATTATTATAGTTTTGTAGAAAATTTTAGAAATTTATTAAACTTTTT
>JADLKP010000108.1 GCA_016838945.1 Methanobrevibacter sp. | reverse complement strand
TTAGATAATCACATAATTTAAATTTAGATTAATTTTTTATAGTATAAATTATTAAAATATATATGTAAAAATAAAAATTTCTATCAATTATTTTAAAGAATTTTTATAATCACTTTTCATTTTTCATATTCAATTCTTTTTAAAATAATTCAACTTTTATTTTTTAGGTATTTTTGAGGGTGGAACTATTAATTATAAGATAATTTTATCATTATTGCTTATGATATTCATATTATCTGTTTCTTCAGTTTCAGCAGAGACTATGGATAATGAAGATTCATTCATTGTTAATGATAATGATCTAATTAATTTAACGGAAAATCTTAATCTAAGCGATAATTTAAGTGATGATTTGGAAGATAATTTGGATGAGGGTTCCGACATTGCTAGTGATGGCGATAGTCAGGATGTTATTCTTGAGGATAGTCCTAATTCTGATTATAATCCTGAAGATGACCCTAATGAGAATTCAGATGATGGCGATAATGATACAGATAACGAAACCTTAAAAAACACTACATTAACAATCATCTCCAATGATAATTGGGAAATTTATGGAATCAAGAATTATGCTGTAAAATTATTGGATGAGGATAATAATCCAATAAGTGATGCATTGATTAACTTTAAAATAAAAACTCCTAAGGGAAAATATATTGAGGAAAGCAGTTTTACTGATGAAAAGGGTAAAGCCATTCTTACTTTGAATTTAACCATGAGGGGAATCCATAACATTCTAGTGTCCTATGATGGTGATGAGGATTATGCTCCTGCTGAATCTGTTGAGTCAAATGTGATATTCTATGAAAAGACAGGCATCAGAACTCCAAAGAAATATTCTTACAGATCATCTAATTTCACCATTAAGATCATTACTTCTTTAGGCAATATCCTATCCAATCAAAAATTGACTATTTATGTTGATGGCGTAAGATATACAAAAACAACTGATTCAAAAGGTCAGGTTTATATTAAAATGCCTTCTGACAGGAAATCAGTCAACTTAACCTGCAGTTTTGATGGCAAGGATTATTTGGTCAGCTCTAACATGTCAATGATATTGCCTGTCTATAAGAAAACTTATATGAAGCCTCTTGTTTTTGCCCTTCTTAAAGGAAAATACTTTAAGGTTTTGCTTAAGGGCATCGATGGAAAGATTCTAAAGAAGGAAAAGATCAACATCACAATCAATGGTAAAACATATGCAGTGAAAACCAATTCTAAGGGCATAGCATATTTGAAGCTAAGTGTTCCAAGAGGAGCATATAAAGTCAAGTTTTCCTATGGCAATAATAGCGTTTATGGTCCTTCAAGCAATTCTTCAACCTTAAATGTAATTGACCCTTCAGGTCAGTTTAAAAGAGGATTGAACCAGAACACCAAGCTTTCAGTCAGAAAATACCTATCTGGTGGAGGATATGCTAGAATAACCAAATCAATCAGAAAATTAGCCAAAAAGATTACAAGCAAATATTCCACCAAGTTGGAGAAGGCAACTGCTATTTTCAATTATGTCAGAGATAATTTGGCTTACAGTTACTATGCAAACTCCAGAAAGGGAGCTGCCAAAACCTTGAAAACCAAAAGAGGCAACTGCTGTGATCATGCCAATCTGATTGTGGCTCTATGCAGGGCATCAAAGATTCCTGCCAGATATTCACATGCAAGAGGGTGCAGATTTAAGTCTGGACTTGTTACAGGGCATGTATGGGCTCAGATTTATGTCAATGGAAGATGGTATTCCGCTGATGGAACAAGCTATAGAAATAGCTTAGGGCATATCAGCAATTGGAATGTAAAGCATTATCGTAATTACCATAAATATAGAAACATTCCTTTCTAATCTTTTATCAGTATTTTTAATTTAATTTAATTTAATTTAATTTTTGCTTATTTTTTTAAAATTTCTTTTTGTTTCATTTATTTTATTTTCATTATTTTTCAATGATGATTCTTACATTTTTTTAAAATTTTTAGGTTATCCAAAACTTTATATACTTTCTTAATAAATAATAGTATAAGAAATAATAATTATATAAAAATCTTTTATATGGTTATTAGGTAATTCTAAAACTTTTAAACTTAATTTATTTAATTCAAAATGAAAATTTCTTAAAATTTACTGGAGGTTCTACATGGCTAAAGAAATTAGTGAAAACATTGAAGAGTATTTGGAGACTCTTTATAAGTTCGGTAGCAAGGATTCATATGTATCTACAACAACCTTATCTAAAGAGTTAGGTATTGCGCCAGGTAGTGTAACTCAAATGCTTAAAAAACTTGAAGACCTTGGTTATATTGATTATGTTCCATATAAAGGGGCTTCTTTAACTGATGACGGTATCAAAATAGCTCAAAAGATTACACGTAAACACAGAATACTTGAAAGATTCTTGAAAGACATCCTGAAGATCAAAGATGAAAATCTTCATGCTCAAGCTTGTGAAATGGAACATTCATTATCAGATGAAGCTGAAAGAGCCATATGCCATATGTTGGAACATCCAGACACCTGTCCTGATGACCATCTAATCCCTGCATGTGATTTTGATTTTGCAAATTGTGCAGATTGCAAGAATCAGGGGGATATTGATGATGTAGGCATAAGGGAGTTTAATCTATTGTCCATTTCCCAACTTACTGCTGATGAAGAAGGTGAAGTCTTGTTCATACGTGGCGGCGATGAGTATATGGCAAATGCTATAGATGTTGGAATAAGGATAGGTTCTAAGGTTAAAATAGCTGAAAACGATAGTTCAGACAGTTTTGCCATCTTTGTTGAAGATTCCCCTATTGAAGTTTCAAGAGATTTGGCAAATAACATATTCATAAAAACATTTAATCTTTAATTCTTTTTTTATTTCATTATTTTTATTGATCTTTTTAATTTTTTAGGTAATTTGGCTGTTAATTTTCATTTTAAGTTAATCAATTGATATTTTTATTATTTAATATTACAGATTTTTATTCGGGTGTTCTAATGCGTGGAGATTTATGTGAAGGTATTGTAACCATCAAAATTGAGGCAGGCAATCAAAGGGCCGTTTCCCTTAATCAAAAAAGCCAGTTTGGTAAATTGTCTGAAGACTGTTTGGAGCTTTCCTTAATTGAAGCATGTTATTTGATGGAAAGAGGACGTTTGGACATTTACGAAGATGATGAAAAATGTGAAGCGGATTATATCATAGGTTTGATTAAGGATCAAGAGATTTATGGCAAGTATCTGGTTTATAGGGATTTGAAGAATAGGGGTTACATCATAAAAACAGGTTTTAAATACGGCTCTGAGTTCAGACTTTACGAGAGGGGAACCGGTCCAGGGCATGCACATTCTGATTTCTTGGTAAAGGTATTGTACGAAACCAATCAAGTGAATGTTTTAGACTTTGCAAGCTATGTAAGGGTTTCACATGGAGTCAACAAGAAACTATTGCTTGCAGTGGTGGATGACGACCTTGATGTGACATACTATAACATAGAGTGGACCAGACCATAAGTAATTTTAATTTAAACTAAATTTTTCAATTTATTTTTTAATTATTTTTAAACTTAATTTTTTAATTTATTTTTAAACTTAATTTTTAAATTTATTTTTAAACTTAATTTTTTAATTATTTTAAATTTAATATTAGTTATTTTTATTAACTTGTAAATCATATTTAATTAATAGTATGAATTTTCAAATTAAATCAATATTGTAAATTGATCAGATTTAATGAATTTTTACTTATAAAATTTCAATTGTTTTTATTAAAAACATGGATAATTATTTCAATAGTTTTGATAAAAAATATATTAATTATTATTCGTTTATTCAATTTAAAGAAAGATATTATATTTTAGGTGATTTTTTGATTGATCCATGGGGCTCATCTATAGTAGATTATGATAAATTAGTTAATCAGTTTGGAATTAAAGACTTTTCAGAGATATTAGGGGAAATTGAAGACCCTGCTAGGTTGATGAAAAGAGGAGTTATCTTTGGACATAGGGATTTTGATAAATTAGTCCCTTCCATAAATGCCAAAAAGGATTTTGCGGTTATGACAGGCATGATGCCAAGTGGTCAGATGCATATTGGACATAAGATGGTTATTGACCAACTTAAATGGTATTTTGAAAAAGGAGCTTCCTTATCTTTATCCATTGCAGATATGGAATCATATGCTGCAAGAGGAATCAGCTTTGAAAAGGCAAAGGATATAGCTGTTCACGAATATTTGGCTAATTATATTGCTTTAGGCCTTGACTTGACTGATGATAAGGTGAATGTCTATCTCCAATCTCAAAACAAGACCTTGAATGACTTGACATTTAAGATTGCAAAAAGGGTCAATTTCAACAATATGCGTGCCATTTACGGTTTTAACGAAAGTACAAATATTGGTCACTTATATGTTCCATTGGTGCAGGTGGCAGACATTTTGCTTCCACAAACTGAAGAGTTTGGCGGTCCTAAGCAAGTGGTTGTTCCTGTAGGTGTTGACCAAGATCCTCATTTAAGATTAACTAGAGACATTGCAGCTAAGATGAATGAGGAGTATGGATTTTTAGCTCCTGCATCAACTTATCATAGGTTCCTCACTGGCCTTACTGGAGATAAGATGTCAAGCAGCAAGCCTAATACAGCTATTTACTTGAATGAAACTCCTAAACAAGCTGAGAAAAAGGTAAAGTCTTCTAAAACCGGTGGTAGGGAGACTCTTGATGAGCAAAAGGAGTTAGGTGGAAGACCTGATGAATGTGTTATTTATGAAATGCTTGTTTATCATTTGGTAGATGATGACAAGGAGCTTGAAAAGATTCGTGAAGAATGTATGGACGGAAGCCTTATGTGCGGACATTGTAAGGTTCATGCAGCAGAGCTAATGAAAGACTTCTTTGAAGATTTGAAAGTAAAACAGGAAGAATCTGTAGAAATTGCAGAATCCTTGTTTGATTAGATTTGCATTTCATGAGTTTTAAAGTGGTTAAATTTATTATTATAATTTTAGAAACTAGAAATTAATGATGGTTTTAAACTATCGGGGTGATTATATGGTAGATATTAAATATTATTTAAATGTAGCCAAGGATGAGGTAAAATCAGCATTTTCACATAATAAGATGCTTTTGCTTCTTTCAACATTAATATTTGTGATTCCTCTTCTTATAGGGTACTTTTATCCGGAACAGGTTACTGGATATGTGCAACCTATTGTGGATTCATTTGAAGAGAACATAGCAAATGGGACAGTGGAATTAACAACACAATCATTATTTGTCAATAATGTGACAGTAGCTTTCATATTATATGCTCTTGGGGCACTTGGAGGATTATTGGCAGCAATTATTTTAGGAAACAATGGTTTGTTTATAGGATATACTGGTGCAAATTTCAATCTCTTGGCATATGCAGCTTTAGTGGTTCCTCATGGAATATTTGAAATTCCAGCTATTATAATAGCTACAACTGGTGGTTTTGCATTGCTTTCATTTGTGCTTCATTTCATTTGGAATCTCAAGTCCCCAGATTACTCATATCTGGACATCTTTGATCCATATTTCTCTGATGTGAAAATCACTCTTGGACAAAGATTTGCTGCTGCATTCAAACAGAATCAGAGTAAACTGAAGGAATCATTCATATTCCTTTGTCTTGCTGTTGTTCTTTTAATCATTGCAGCATTTATTGAAGCTAATATAACTGTGCCTTTTGCAAAGGTTTTCCTTTCATTTTTTGGAATTAGCATAGTTTAGAGAATTACTATTTTTTATTTAATTTTTTTATTATTTTTCTTATTTTTAATTTTATTTTATCTTATTTTTTATTAATTTTTTGCATGAATTAATTTGCCAACAGCCTATGGGTTAAATTTGTCGGTTTGGTTAAATTAAGTTTTTATACTATGATGATTATAATTATATGATGTATGGTAATTATAATCTAATTTTTATTATTTTTATAATTATTAAAATTCAAATTAATTAAATTTATAATTAATTAAAAATTATTTTTCATCAAAAAGATTAATGTGATAAAATGATTAGATGTGTATCTTGTGGAGAAGAATACGAAGATGATGAAGTTATTTACAACTGTAAGAAATGTGGTTCTGTCTTGGAAGTGGAAGTGGAAGTTGATGTTCCTAAGTCTACTTTTGAAGGTAGAAGAGATAACTTATGGAAATATAAAGAATGTTTGCCTGTAGATGCAAGCAAAAGAGTTTCCTTGGATGAAGGAGGAACTCCATTCTGCAAATGTGATAAATTAGGTGAAGAACTTGGTCTTGACCTTTATGTTAAAGTTGAAGGATCAAACCCTACAGGTAGTTTTAAGGACAGAGGAATGACCATCGGTATGACCAAAGCTATGATGCTTGGAGTAGATACTGTAGGTTGCGCTTCCACCGGTAACACCTCTGCTTCACTTGCTGCTTATGCTGCAAGAGCAGGACTTAGATGTGCTGTGTTCTTGCCTGCGGGTAAGGTTGCTCTTGGTAAATTGGCACAAGCTATGTTCCATGGTGCAGAAGTATTCTCAATTAACGGCAACTTCGACGAAGCTTTGGAAGCTATGACCCAACTTGCTCGTGAAAAATACTTATACTTATTAAATTCAATCAACCCATTCAGATTAGAAGGTCAAAAGACCATCGGTTATGAAATCGTTCATGATTTAGGATGGGAATCTCCTGATAGGATTGTACTGCCTGTAGGTAATGCAGGAAACATTTCAGCTATTTGGAAAGGTATCACTGAATTCCACAATGCTGGATTTATGGATGATGTTCCAATGATGACTGGTATTCAAGCTGAAGGAGCTTGTCCTATCGCTAATGCATTTAGGGACAAGACTATGGAAATGACTCCTGTAGAAAACCCTGAAACCATTGCAACCGCAATCCGTATCGGTGCTCCCGTAAGTGCTGTTAAAGCATTAAGGGCTATTTATGATTCAAACGGTTTATCCGAAACCGTAACTGATGAAGAAATCCTTGATGCTCAAAAATTACTTGCAAGAACTGAAGGAATTGGTGTGGAACCAGCTTCTGCAGCATCCATTGCAGGTTTAAAGAAATTAGTCGAACAAGGAGATGTAGACAAAGGAGAAAGAGTTGTTTGTGTCGTAACTGGACACTTACTTAAAGACCCTAACACTGCTATTGATGCATGTGTGGATCCTGTCCAAGTGGATGCAGACATTGATAAGATTAAGGAAATTTTACTTAACAAGTAATTTTTATTATTTTATTTTTTCCTATTTTTTTAACTTTTTTTCTTAATTTTTTTAATTATTTTTTTTTAGTTTTTTTATAATTT
>JADLKP010000107.1 GCA_016838945.1 Methanobrevibacter sp. | reverse complement strand
TAATTAATAAACTTATTATTATAACGATGTATTTAATTTTTATTAAATTTTTTAAATAACGAAGTGTTAAAATGATTTCCGTTTTTGTTCCATCTCATATCACAGGCTTTTTCAGTATTTTCGATAATGAAAATCCCTTATTGAAAGGATCCTTAGGTGCAGGAGTGCTATTGGATAAGGGAGTTATCACTAAAATGGATAAGAATGCTGATGAATCATTTTCCATATTGATAAATGGAAAAAAGGATGAGTATAATGAGGTAATAATTCTCAAGACAATTGAATTTATGGAAAATGAGTTAAATAAAGATAAAATCCAGTTTAATTTAGATGGTATTCTCATAAACCAAATTTTTCAAGTGCCTATTGGATGCGGATTTGGAAGCTCTGCGGCATCAGCTATTGGAACTGCAATCTGCATAAATGAATACTTTAGCTTAGGATTGTCAATTGAGGAATGTGGAAAGTATGCTCATTTGGCAGAAGTTTCACTTGGAACAGGTCTTGGAGACGTTATTGCAGAGTTATCTAAAGGGATTGTGCTTCGAACAAAGGTTGGAGCTCCTGGTTTTGGTGAGGTAAAGTCAATTGTTCCACAGGAAAAGACCGGTTTTGGAGTCTTTGAACCCTTAAAGTCTGATTTTTATGTAATTACAAAAACTCTTGGAGAGATATCCACAGCTTCAATAATTGAAGATCCAAAGCATAAGAAGCTCATCACTCAAGTTGGATTGGAGGTAGGGGATGAATTCAATGAAAAGGATGATGGAATTGTGATAGGTTCAAAATTCAAAAACAGGTTCAATGTAGCTGTTGACAATGAATTCAATGAGGAGGAAACCATTAAGAAGTTTATGAATGCGTCATTGTCCTTTGCAAAGAGGGCCCATCTGATTAATGATGATTTATTGAAGATTGTGCATCAGCTGCATGGAAAAGTATTGGGAAGCTCTATGGCAATGCTTGGCAACACTGTTTTTGCAATAGCAAATGAAAATCAAAGGTTGAAGTTGGAAGCGGAATACTATGATGAGTTTGATTTTTATAAATTGGAGACCGGCGGAATTCGCATTTATAATGGTGAGTAAGTTAAAGGGGATTTTATGATAAAGCTCAGCTATGATATGAAGGTATATAGGCAGCATTTGCGAGAAGTTGTGGAAAAGACAGACAATGTTGTTGAATTGGGATCCCATGTGGGCAAATCCAGTGAATTGATTCTATACAGATTGACTACAGGAACCTTAATCAGCATTGATAACAGTCCTGAGGCAATTGAACCTATGGAAAAGCTTTCAAGATATAATGATAATTTCAGATTCATAAGTGGGGATGTAAGACTTCATGAAACTTTAGAGGAAGTTGCTAAGTCAATTGATAAGTGTGATGTACTGTCCATTGATTTAGGTGGCGGATATCATCCGGATACTGTTTTTAAGGTGTATTATATTTGGGCGTCCACTCTAAAACCAAGGGATGTTCTAATAAGAAATCAGGGACTAATTGATTTTGTAAACAGCGCCCAATATGATGAGGAATTCGAATCAGGTGAAGGGTGGCTTGAAACATGTGGAGATCAGGGAATTCCTCCACAAATCAAGGAATTCAGTTTATGGACTGATAGACTAGATTGATTTTTCACACATTGCATCAAAAAAAAATACTTTAACTAATTTATTAATGCATCTTTTAATTTTAAATGTGTTTTCTCTTATTTTAGGGAATACATTTATAATATATAAAATCAATATATAATTATAATATGTAAATATAGATTATCATTTTATGAATTTTTAATGAAATTTATATTTATTTATATTCTAAATTTTCACAAATCAAATTATTTTTATTAAGAAATTATTTTATTATATAGGATGTAGGTATCCATGAATAGAAAACAAAAACTTATTATAGCAATTCTTTCTGTTATTCTTATTTGGTTATTAATTGTTATTGGATCCATGCTTATAGGAGGTCCTGATTTAACATCTGAGAATAAAACAGTTTTAGTTATAGCTGCAGATAAATATGAACAGCCAGGTGGTGGTTGTGATATGGCATTTATCGTTCGTTTAGAAGATGGACATTTAAAAAGCTATGACCCATTCTATCCTGGCGGAATGACTCACCCAACTCAACCGGCTCCTGGAAATCTGAAAGGAAACATGAGATTCCACGATTCAATGTGGAATGGTGTTGAGGATGGTATGCAATATGCAAAAGAAATCGTGGAAGCTCGTAATGGAACTCATATTGATGCAGTAGTTCTCATTTACGATGAAGGGTTAGACAATATCATAGATTCTGTAAGGCCTCTTGAAGTTGATGGTCAAGTAACCGAACTTAGTGCAACTGACATTATTCGTGAAAACGATAATTATGCAGGATACAAAGGTAGACAGAATATTCAAACAGGTTCAATGAATAGGGCAGATGCTGTAATGGTATTGGTTAAAGCTCTTTCTAAAGCTGCACAAGATCCGCAGAAAAAAGAGACTATGATAAAAACAGCTTTAGATGAATACAACAAAGGAAATATTGTTATGAGTCCAAAAGGTTCTTTTGCACGCTTACTTGCTACAAAAGGATTTGAGTCTATTGTATAAATTCAAATAATTTATACAATTTCTTTTTTTTATTTTTTTAATTCTCTTTTAACTTTTTTTTAAATATTTAATTTTTTTCATAATTTTCTATTTTTTTAGACCTATTTTTTAATAATTTTTAAAATGAGTATTTTTAACCAGTCTATTTTTTAATTATTTTTTATAAAAAGAAGTTTTTAAAGCAGAATTTTAATTAAATTATTTTTTATAAAAAAAGAGAGCAGATGATTTTTCAATCATCATTAAATGTAATGGTTATTTTAAGCTGTTTGCAGCTTCTTGACCAGCTAAATAACCAGTTGAAAATGCTATTTGGAGATTATATCCTCCAGTTGGTCCTGCCACTTCAAGAACTTCTCCTGCAAAGTATAATCCTTCTACAAATCTGGATTGTAGTGTTTTGGAATCGATCTCTTTTGATTTGACTCCTCCAATAGTGACCTTTGCAAGTTCTGTTTCCAAGGATTCGATTTGAATAGGATGTCTCTTAAGGTTTTCAGCTATCTTATTCTTGTCCTTTTTAGTAATGTTAGCCATTGTTTTGCTTGGGCTGATATTGATTTTCATCAAGAAGTAATCTATGAAATTTGTTGGAAGGAACTTTTTCATATAATTTTTTATGGACACCTTACCTTTGTCTGGGGTGTCTTTTGTAATTTGTTCCTTAATCTCTTCCTCAGTCATGTCTGGAGTGAAATCAATATTGATTTTATTGGTGAACAATTCAATATTCTCTATTTCCTCATCATCCTTTTGATTTAATTTATCATCTAAGATTGTAAACTTGGACTTTTCAATCAATAGATTGCTTAAGTCAATCACTGCAGGACCTGTTAAGCCAAAATGACTGATCAATGCATCTCCTCTAACAGAAACCTTCTTCTTTTTGTCCCTGAATGAAAGTTCAACATCACTTAAAGTCAATCCACTTAAGCTTCTAAGCAAAAAGTCATCCACATTAAATGAGACAAGCCCAGGCTTGATGTCTGTGATTGTATGATTCATTTTTGAAGCTATCCTATACCCATCTCCAGTTGAACCTGTACTCGGGTATGTGATTCCTCCTGTAGATACTACAATCTTTGATGCATTTAATGATATCTTTTCATTTTCTATTAAGAATACTGGTTCCATCCTTTCATTTAATTCATGTTCAATATCATTTGAATTGATTGGACAATTGGTATGTATATCTACTCCCAATTCTTCAAGGTATCCTTCCAAAATATCTAAAATGTCATGGGCATCTTCTGTGTCTGGAAAAATTCTTTTCTTATCTTCTATGTGGAATTCAAGGTCTTTTTCTTCAAATATTTCAAGCAATTTGTCTTGAGGCAAGGTGTATAATGCATGCTTAAGGAAGTTTTTGTTTTTATTGTAATAATCTAATTGGTCATGGATTGGAGTGCTGTTTGCTATATTGCAACGGCCTCCTCCTGTTAAAAGAAGTTTTTTACCTAAGGCATCATTCTTTTCTATGATACATACATTATGAGGTTCCAGTTCCTGGGCTGCCTTAATTGCAGCCATCATTCCTGCCGGTCCTCCTCCTATAATTGCCACTTTATATTCTTGCATATTATTACCTTGAATTATAATTATTTTAAATCTAATTGAGTATTTTTAAAAAAGAAAATTTTTTTATTTTAATTTTTATTTAATTTTTATTTTAATTTTATTGGTTTTATTTTAGTTAAAAAAAAGAGAAAATAAATAAAGATCAAATCTTTATTCATCTTTAATAGTTTGTAATTATTGATCAACTTATGGGGTTAATCTGTGTCTGTCTCTTGGGAAGAGAACAGTTTCCCTAATGTTTTCAACACCTGTTAAGACCATAGCTAATCTGTCTGCACCTACACCCCAACCTGCATGAGGAGCCATACCGTATTCGAATGCTTTCAAGTAACTTCCGAATCCATCTGGATTTAAGTCTCTTTCGATCATTTGTTTTACTAAAAGGTCGTATTGGTGAACCCTTGTAGAACCTGATGAGATTTCCAAGTTTTTGTACATTAAGTCGAAAGCATGGCTGATTTCTGGAGTGTCTTCGTAAGGCATTGCATAGAATGGCTTAATTGCAGTTGGCCAATCGGTTAAGAAGTAGAAACCTTCTTGAGTATCTCCTAAAGCTTTTTCAGCTTCTCTGGATAAGTCTTCACCCCATTCCATATCGATTCCTTTTGAGTTGATGATGTCTACAGCGTCATCATATTTGACTTCTGGGAATGGTCCTTCAGGAATGGCGCTTAAGTCATATTCTAAAGTTTCCAATTCTTTTGCACAGTTTTCTTTAGTGGATTGGAGTACAGCAGTGATCATGCCGTCCAATACTTTCATTACATCAACATCATCTGCAAATGAGATTTCACAGTCAATGGAAACTGCTTCGTTCAAGTGTCTTAAGGTATCGTGCTCTTCAGCTCTGAAAATTTGACCAATTTCAAATACTTTGTCAAATCCAGCACCCATCATCATTTGCTTGTACAATTGAGGAGATTGTCCGAGGAAAGCTTCCTTTTCAAAGTAAGTGATTGGGAAAAGTTCAGTTCCTCCTTCAGTAGCGGAAGCTACAAGTTTAGGAGTGTTGATTTCAATCATGCCTTGTTCGTTGAAGTAATCGCGGACAGTCTTGAACATGTTTGCTTTTATCTTGAAGATTGAACTTACGTTTGCTTTTCTTAAGTCAAGGAATCTTGAGTTTAATCTGGTATCAATTTCAGCTTTTACCTTTTCGGTAGGATCCATTGGTAATGGCTGTTTAGCTGGGTTTAAGATAATGACTTCAGCTGGAATGATTTCAACACCATTTGGTGCTTTTCCTGCATCTTGCACAGCACCTTTGATTGCAACGACAGATTCTTTTCTAAGTGCTCTCAAATCGTCTAAAATGGATGCATCCACTTTTTTACTTGGTGCAGTAATTTGCACTAATCCATCTCTGTCTCTTACGATTACAAAGATGATTCCACCTAAGTCTCTTATTTCATGTACCCAACCCATAATAATGACGTCTTCACCACTGATGTCAGGGTTGACGTCTTTAGAATAATGAGTTCTTCTTAAATCGCCTAATAAATAATCCACTTATATCGCCTCGATTATAATTTACATAATTTGTTTTTCAATTAATAATTATTTTAATTAATATTTATTAATAATCATAATTTTTCATAATTTTTCTTAAAATATTTGATTTTATCATCAATACTTTATGTTTATTATTTTATTTAGTTTCTATTTTATTTAGTTTCTATTTTATTTAGTTTTTATTTTATTTAATTTCTAGAGTTCTTTATTCAATCTGACTTTCACAGAATTTGCATGTGCATAGAAACCTTCATATTCAGCTATTGGTATGACTGTTTTTGCAAGTTCTTCAATACCTTCTTGAGTAAGTGTCTGAACAGTTGGCTTTTTGATGAATGCTTCAGTAGAAAGGCCTGAATACATTTTAGCTCCACCACCAGTTGGCAAAACATGATTGGTTCCGGAACCATAATCTCCTGCAGCTACAGGGGAGTATTTTCCTAAGAAAATTGATCCTGCATTTTTGATATTATCAAGGACAGCCTTGTCATCTTCTGTAGTGATGATCAAATGCTCAGGAGCATAAGTGTTGGTAAAGTCAATAGCCTCTTCCATATTTTCACAAAGTATGATATGGCCATGTTTTTCCAATGATTCTTCGATGATTTCACGTCTTGCAGCCTCTTTTGCAAACTCTTCAATCAAATCTTTAGCTTCATTAGCTATTTCCTCGTCATTGGTAACTAAGAAACATGATGCTTCAGGGTCATGTTCCGCTTGTGATAAAAAGTCATGAGCAAGATATTCAGGAACTGCGGTATTGTCACAAAGGATTAGCACTTCAGATGGTCCTGCGGGGAATTCAATATCCACATCGCCATAAACCAGCTTTTTAGCTCCAGTAACAAATACATTTCCAGGACCTACAATCTTTTCAACCTTTTCGAGTGATTCAGTTCCGTAAGCCATAGCGGCAATTGCTTGAGCGCCTCCGCATTTGTAGATTTCATCTGCTCCAGCTAAATCTGCAGCCACTAAAATTGCATCCATTATTTTTCCATCTGCACCTGGAGGAGTGCAACATATAATCCTTTCAACTCCAGCTATTTTAGCAGGAATCACTTCCATTAGGATAGATGAAGGATAAGCAGCTCTTCCTCCTGGGATATAACAGCCAACACTGTTTATTGGCCTTATGATTTGTCCAGCAGTAATTCCAGTGTTCACTTCCATAGACCATTCTTCTGGAATTTGAGCCTTATGGAATTTTTCTATATTTTTAGATGCTCTTTCAAGTGCTTCAATAAGACCTTTATCTAAATTATCATAAGCTTCTTTAATTTCATCTTCAGAAACTTGCAAATCATCCAATTCAGCTTTATCGAACTTGGCAGTATATCCTTTGACAGCTTCATCCTTATTCTCTTTCACATCTTTGAGAATATCTGAAACTGTGTTCAAGATTTCATTGATGTCCGCCTGTGATCTTTTGATTAAATCATCTGCAGTTTCCTTATCATATTTTAGAATTTCCATTCTACCACTCTTTACTAAATAAAATGACTAATAAATAAATAACTAATAAAATAATTAAAATATCAAATAATTAAACTATAAAATAATTAAATATCAAATAATTAAACTATAAAATAATTAAAGTATCAAATAATTATCTT
>JADLKP010000106.1 GCA_016838945.1 Methanobrevibacter sp. | reverse complement strand
TATATGGAATGATAATGATTATTGATTTATGAATTGATAATTATTACTATAATGATGATATAATTCATTAATTAATTATTATTTAATTTTTTAAAAAAAGTTATTTTTAAGCAAGAATTATTGGTTAATAGATTATATTAAATAATTTTTTAGATAGTGATTTATGTGAATATTGAGAAAAAAATTTTACCATTTATTTTACCTGCTATACTTCTGGTTATCTGGTATCTTCTTACTGATGGTTTGCACATGATTCCATACTATATTTTACCAAGCCCTGTAAACGTATTTACTGCTGCATGGACTTTAATTATCAATGGAAAATTGGCTATGCATACTTCAAGCACTCTTATAAAGGTATTTTCAGGTATTATCCTTGCATCTGTAGTTGCAATTCCTTTAGGAATAGTTCTTGGATGGTATGAGACTTTAGACAGATTAAGCTCATTGATCATCAGTATCTTGAGACCTATTCCACCTATCTCCTGGATTCCATTTTCCATTCTTTGGTTCGGTATAGGATTGTCTTCAGCAGTATTCGTAATCTTTATCGGTTGTGTATTCTCTGTACTTGTATATACAATTGATGGTGTAAAGAGAACCGATAAGGTATTGATTGAAGCTGCTCAAACTTTAGGTGCTAACAATTGGAATATCCTAACCCAAATAGTGCTTCCTTCCGCATTGCCTTATATTGTCTCAGGACTTAAGGTAGGGGTTAGTATCGCTTTGATGTGTACAGTATCCGCTGAGATGATTGCATCAAGCAGAGGTTTAGGATATATGATATTGACTGCAAGTCAATTGTTCCAGCCAGGAACTGTAGTGGTCGGTATGATAATTATCGGTATTATTGGTATTTTATTTGATTATGGATTTAGAAAGGCACAAGAGAGAATATTCTGGTAATTTATTTGATTACGGAGTTAGAAATGCATAGATGCAATATTCTGGTAATTTATTTTATTACAGAGTTAGAAATGCATAGATGCAATATTCTGGTAATTAAAATTATTAAAGAAGAGAGAATATTTGCCGGTTTCAGTATATTATTAAAAGGTGTTTATATTGGCAATTGATATAAAAAATGTTTCTAAATCATTTGTTACAAAAGATAAAGATTTCATGGCTTTAAAAGATGTGAATTTGCATGTTGATGATGGAGAGCTTATCTGTCTTTTAGGGCCTTCAGGTTGTGGAAAAACAACCCTTTTAAGGATGGTTGCAGGTTTGGAAACACCTGACTGTGGTGAAATTTACGATAGAGAAGAACTTGTAGAAAGTCCTTCAAAAGAAAGAGGGTTTATTTTTCAGCAATATTCTTTATTTCCTTGGTTAAATGTTTTAGATAATGTAATGTTTGGATTAAACTTATCTGGAGATCATAGTAAAGAGGAGAATCTTGCTGCTGCTGAAAGATATTTGGATAGAGTGGGATTATCTGATTTTAAATACAGTTATCCTCATGAGCTTTCCGGTGGTATGAAGCAGAGGGTGGCTATTATCCGTTCCTTATTGAATCACACTCCTGTCTTGCTTATGGATGAGCCGTTTTCAGCGGTTGATATGTTGAATAGGCATACCTTGCAGGAACAGTTGATTGGAGTTTGGAAAAGGTTTGAAACCACTATCCTTTTTGTAACCCATGATGTGGATGAGGCAGTCTATTTGGCAGACAAGATTGTGGTCATGGATAAGAGGCCAGGCAGAATAAAGGATGTAGTGGAGGTTCCTCTTGAAAGGCCTAGACAAAGGGAATCAAGGGAATTCTTGGATTTCCAAGATGAAGTCGAAAAGCTTTTAGGTGTTTGGGAGCCTTAGCCAAGCTTTTCCGTTGCCTTCGGCAACGCAAAACCTTGACCAAAATATTTTCACTAGTTGGGAGGACCTGACTAGTTTCTATTTTTATTATTTTTATTTTTTTCTCATTTTTGATATTTTTATTTTTTTAATTCTTATTTTGTTCATTTTTGTCCTAATTTTTTGATTAACTAGGTAAAATATATAAATAATTAAAATAAAATATTATATATAATTCTAAAATAGAATGAATTAACAAACTAATAAAAAGGGGAGAGGGAGACTATGAAATTAAAATATTTTTCTATATTTATTTTCCTTATTTTATTAATCGGCTGTGTTAACTCAGTTTCTGCAGCAGATGATAATATATTAGAATTAGATCAAAGTCAAGATATTGTTTCCTCAAGCATTGATGAAAAGCTTGCTTTAGGAATTGGTAATCCATTATCTGGTTCTGAAGATGGTGGTTCTAGTGATAATGATACTGATATAAGCCCTAATGACGGCACTGGCAATGATGGTACTGATCCAAATGGTACTGATGTTGGTGAGTCTGGTGTTGTTAATGGTACTGATCCAAATGGTACTGATGTTGGTGAGTCTGGTGTTGTTAATGGTACTGATCCAAATGGTACTGATGTTGGTGAGTCTGGTGTTGTTAATGGTACTGATGCGAATCAGCCTTCCAATGGCACTGCTGGAACAACCACTCCAACTACCCCATCTACAACTGCCTCAGTTTCATCAGTTCAAAGTTTTTTAGATGCTTTGAAAAATGGTAAAAAAACAATTTATTTGACTAATAATATTAATATAACTAAACAGTTTGATATAAGCTATAATGTGGTTATTGATGGTAAAGGACACACCATTGATGCCCAGAAGAACTCTTGCATTTTTAGGATATCTGGTGCGAATGTGACAATTAGAAACATCATTCTGAAAAATGGTAAATCCAATAAGGGTGGAGCTATTTTTTGTTATAATGGTAATTTAAATCTTCAAAAATGTAGTTTTATAAATAATATAGCTACTGATGTTGGAGGTGCTATCTATAAATATTCTGGTAAATTGAGTGTGGATGGCTCTACTTTTAAAAATAATTTGGTGTATTCAAACGGTGGTGCAATATATATTTCTACCGGAAACCTTGTCATTAAGAATTCAAAATTTTTAAGCAATAAAGTTAACAATTCAAAAAAAGCGGGGCATGGTGGGGCTATTGCAACATATAAGAAATCTTCTTCCATTTCAAACACCAGTTTCCAAACTAATTATTGTCTTTCCAAAACTTTAAAAAGTCATAGTAAGGCCACTAAATATCAATTTACAGGTGGAGCAATTTATTATAACTTTGGTTCCTGCCATAATCTAACTGGATGTACCTTTACTAGCAATAAGGCTTCTAATCACGGGGGAGCACTATATTGTTATAGAGCCGATGCTTTAAATGTTATTAAATGTTCTTTCAAAACTAATAAAGCATGTTTTGAAGATGGTGGTGTTATGGCTTTCAGTGGAAAGAAACTTGTGATGAAAAATTCTAATTTCACTAAAAATCATGCTTACGAAGATGGTGGTGTGATGGATGCTTGCAGTTTTAATAAGAAAAAAATTTACATTACAATTTCTGGCTGTAACTTTAAGCAAAATACTGCATATAAAGGTGGAGGAACCTTTTGGATGGGAATTTATACTGTCTTTAACATAAAGAACAGTAAATTTATTAGTAATAAAGCTGGTGGTGGAGGAGCATTAAAATGCGAATCAACTATTGCAAAAATTACAAACTGCCTTTTCCAAGGAAATCAAGCCAAGAAACTCACATCTTGGGTGATGAAAACAAAAGGCGGTAAAATCTTGAAATTCTGTGGTGGTGCTATAAATATAGAAAACAAAAACATCCAATTAATAAAATGCACAATCAAGAAGAATCATGCTAGTGTTGGTGGAGCAATTTTCCAATCCGGCGGAAAATTAAAATTGACTTCAACTAAGTTTTCTGGAAATACTGCAAAAAATGGACCTAAAATCAAAAAAATATAACAAATAATTTTTTAATTGTGTATGAAGCTCTATTATATGTCTAAAGTTAAATACACAAATTTTTCTATTTTTATTTTTAAAGAAGTTTTATTTTTCTATTTTTTAAAGAAGTTTTTATCTTTTTTTATTTTAAAGAAGTTTTATTTTTCTATTTTTTAAAGAAGTTTTTATCTTTTTTTATTTTAAAGAAGTTTTATTTTCTATTTTTAAAAGAAGTTTTTATTTTTTTAAAGAGAATATTGCTAGGTATTTATTTAATATTCGGATTGAAATTAGGATTTAAAGTCCCATATCTGCCGTTTTTTACAGATTCGTAAATGAATTTGGTAGATTTTTCTATAGCTATTTTTAAATTATCTTTATCTTTGCTATTTTTATCATCATTGTTTAATAAAATTAGATTTGCACAAATTGCCGCAGATAAGCTACATCCGGTTCCATGTAAATTGTCAGTTTTGATAAGATCTTGATGCAATGTTGTTAGTTCATCATTTTCCTTATTGTATATAATGTTTGTTCCACCAAGATGTCCGCCAGTAATCATCACATTGCAGTCTTCACCAATCTTATATGCTGCTTCCTTTGCATCTTCAATACTTTCAATATTAATGCCTGAAAGTTTTTCTGCTTCAGACACATTAGGAGTTACAAGTAATGTTTTATTAAGAAGATACTTTTTCAAAGCATCAGCTATTTCCATCTTCGCAAGTGCATCTCCTGCACTAGCTACCATCACTGGATCAACAACTATGCTTAAATTGTATTCGTCGACCTTTTTACTTACAAGTTGGATGATTTCCTTTGAGTATAATAAACCTGTCTTTGAGTATTTGATAGTGTACTCATCAAATATGGAATCTATTTGTTCTGAGATATATGTAGTGCTAACAGGTTCAACAGAAAACACTTTTTTAGGGTTTTGTGCAGTGAGTGCAGTGACTGCTGCACAAGCATGAACTCCATGTGCAGCCATGGTCTTGATGTCAGTGCTTATTCCTGCTCCTCCTGAAGGGTCGAATCCTGCAATTGTTAGTCCTATCATAATATCACACAAATTTTTTTATTAAATTATGATTTAAAAAATAATGCTAAAAAATAAAAATTAAAACAAAAAGATAAAATTTAAAAATTATTCATCTCTAGTAACCTTAAGTCGTTCATGGCCACGGAATGATTCCACTTTGATTCCAAGTGATTCCAAATACTTCTTGGTTTCTGTTCCGCTTCCATGAAGCATGATTTCACCGAGGTCTTCAGTTGTGTTGACATCAAGGGCCATATAGAATGAGTCATGAACCAAAGGAGCCAATTTTTTCCTTTCAGCCTCTTCGATGTGCTTTTTGAAACTGAATCCGCCGAATTTCATATCAATGGATAATGGCTTGATGATCAATGCATTGGTTCCCCCGCCTTTTGAAGGAACAATGATGAAATCAAGATTTTTAGCTTGGTCAATTAGAAGCTTAACATTGGTCTTGCCAATCAATGGAATGTCAGATGGCAAAATGATAACCTTTCTGGTCTTTTTTCGGCACCATTTCATAGCTTGCTTTAAAGCTTTGTTTAAAGGACCTTCATCACCATTTTTTGAAGCTTGAGATGGCTTGTGGTCCTCTTCAACAAGTGCAGTAAGTTCCAATTCCTCTGCATATGCCAAAACCTCTTCATCCTTACTTATTATTATGATCTTATCTACAATAGGTTTTAATGTGATTGCAATGTCCTTTAGCATTGCCTTTAAAAGATTTTTTCTCTCTTGCGGTGATAAAAAAGGAGATAATCTTGTTTTAGCATTTGCAAATTGGTTTACTGGAATTATTGCATAAATCTTATCCATTTCCATTCCTCTTATGATTTTATAAGTCTTTTTTAAAATATTTTGGTCAAGGTTTTTGACCCATCATTACTATGAAAATATTTTGGTCAAGGTTTTTGACCGAAGGTCAAAAAGCTTGTCTGAATGTCAAAAAGCTTGTTAGTAAGTTTTAGCCATTAATGCTAAATACTTAGCTGGTTTTCCGCAATGTGGACAGACCTTGTCGGTTTCAATATCCTCTTCATTGATGCCAAGGATATCCACTCCGGTTTTATCTTCAATCGCTTTTCCACATTCCTCTTCTCCACACCAGTAGAATTTAACGACTTTTCCTTCATCAACAATCTCAGACACATTGTCAAGGCTGTCTAATGTGACTATTTTCTCTTCCTGTTTAGCCCAGGAATTTGCTTTCATGCTTTCTTCTACTTCAACGAGCAATTCAGATACTTTTTCTGAAACATCCTCATCTAAGCTGATTTCAATCTTTTCACCTGTGTCTCTTCTTCCAATGATTGCTACATTGTTGTTTAAGTCTCTTGGTCCTAATTCAAATCTGAGGGGAGTTCCTTTGAGTTCCCAATCAAAGAATTTCTTACCAGGTCTGATGTCTCTTGTATCCATTTGGACTCTGATTCCTTTAGCTTCCAATGCATCCTTGATCTCACTGCATTTAGCCATAACTTCATCTCCACCATCCTTGAAGATGATTGGGATGATGGTGATCTGTTTTGGTGAAATCTCTGGAGGCAATTGAAGACCTTTTTCATCTCCATGAGCTGCAATTGCTGCTGCAATTACCCTATCGGATATTCCGTAACAGGTTTGGTAAGCGTATTCATGGTTTCCCTCCTTATTTTCGAAGGTGATTTCAAAGGTTTTTGCAAAGGTTTGGCCTAAATTGTGAACAGTGCCAATCTGCAATGTCTTTCCATCAGGCATGATAGTGTCGAATGCCATTGTGTATTCGGCACCAGGGAACTTGTCCCAAACAGGTCTTTTGCTGATTAAATATGCGATTCCAAGCCCGTCAAAGAACTTTTTGTAAATCTCCATTCCGGTTTCAACCTGTTCGGCAGCCTCTTCAGCGCTTGAATGCACTGTGTGAGCTTCTGCAAAGGTAGTGATTTCCCTTACTCTAATAAGAGGTCTTGTATGTTTGGTTTCATATCTGAATGTGTTTACAACCTGATATTGCTTGATAGGAAGGTCAATGTGTGATCTGACCCATAATGCAAACATAGGATACATTGCGGTTTCACTGGTTGGTCTGATTGCAAGCTTTTCATTCAATTCGGTTTGACCACCGTGGGTAACCCAATATACCTCATCTTCAAATCCCTTTACATGAATTCCTTCTTTTGCAAGTTCTGCTTCTGGAATGAGTAAAGGAAATAGGGTTTCGTCATGCTCTTTGTCCATCAAGTCTCTAAATATGTTTAGAGTCGCTCTTCTAATTTGAAATCCATAAGGGCGCCATACAGCCATTCCCTTAATAGGATATCTTGAATCGGTTATATCTGCATTTTCTAAAATGTCATGGAACCATTCACTAAAATTTTCCACATTATCACCTAAATAAATAAAATAATAAGTTTAATAAAATTTAATTCCCTAAATGGGACAGAATATATTTAATAATATTATTAATATGTTTTTAATTAATT
>JADLKP010000105.1 GCA_016838945.1 Methanobrevibacter sp. | reverse complement strand
TATTCTTTTCTATTTTTTTATCTTGATTAGGTATTTTAGCCATAATTTTTTTATTTATTTTTTTCTATTTTTTTAATTCTCTCTTTTCCCTGATTATTCCTTTTTAAAATGTTTTAAATAGTAATATAGATAAACATATTATTTAGTTAATATTTGAATGGATTTAGCAATGATTTTATCTTTAAATTCAAATCAACTTAAAAAAAATAATGAACGTGAAAAAATGGAAGATATTAAAGTTTCAGTAATAGTCCCGGTTTACAATGTTGCCAAATATCTTGCAGAATGTTTAGAATCTCTTGTAAATCAGACCTTAGAAGATATTGAAATAATTTGTGTAAATGATGGATCAACTGACAATTCCCTTGAAATTCTAGAGGAATATGCAGAAAAGGATTCTCGAGTAAAGGTTTTCACAATTGAAAACAGTGGGATATCCCTTGCACGTAACTTCGGAATTGAACAGGCAAAGGGAGGCTACATAGGCTTTGTCGACAGTGATGACTATGTAAATGAATACATGTTTGAAAAGCTTTACCTTTCATGCATTCAAAATGACTTGGATTTGGCCATGTGCAAGATTTCACTTTTTGATGATGAAACCGGAGAGATGAACAATGATTTGGATTACTACAATCTAAAGGTTTTCAGCAATTTGGATAAGGAAGTCTTCAATTCAGATGACACCACTTCATTCACCAACAACATTGTAGTGAATGTGTACAATAAATTGTATAAAAAATCCCTTTTAGAAGATAATTCCATAGAATTCCCTGCAAACCTAATATTTGAAGATGAAGTGTTCTTCATTAAAACATATTTGACTGCAAAAAGGATTTCTGTTGTAAATGAGTTCCTCTATTACTACAGGCTTAACAGGGAAGGTTCAATCACATACTTGGAAAAGGAAAACAACTATGTGGACATGGTTTATATCTATAAGAAAGAAAGGGAAATTTTTAAGGAACTGGGCAAATATGACGAATATAAAGTGCTCTTGGCTAATAGGATGCTCTTTTTAATCCTTGCCCGATACACTCAAACATCTCCTAAATTCAAGGAAAATTATTACAATGTTCTAAAAGAGGATTTGAAGGAAGTTTTGGCTGATGAAGAGATTATGGATAACCTCAGCTTAAATGTCAGAAACAGAGTCCAGAAGATAATTGAATCTGATAATTATGAAGAGTTTGAGAAAATCGACCAATTCAAAATATTCTCAATAGTTGTAATATGTAATAATGCGGAATATTATCTTGATATGGGTATAAATTCAATTTTAAATCAGCATTTCTCATTTGAAAGTAATATACAACTGATTTTAATCAACAATAACAGTACTGATGGCACAGATTCAATCTGCACCAAATACAGCAAGTTGTATCCTGAGAATATAGTTTATGTGAAAATGGATGAGAAGAGGGACTTGGAAAGTTTACGAGAGGAAGCCTCACAATATGCTAAAGGGGAGTATACTATTGTTTTATATGAACCTTATAAATTGAATAGGGATGTTTTAAGTGCATTGGTCCTTAAAATCAATGATGATATGGATGATGATCTTTTCATAACCATACAAAAATTTGAAGACATTGAAACAAACAGATTTACCTATAACTTTAGGGATTTGGATTCCTCAGGAATTTCAATATAATCATAAGATAATTTTTTACAACCAAAGTGAATTTTCATGTTTTCTACAAAGATAAATAAAATAAACATATTCTGTTGGATATTGTACTGCCTTTATGCAATATTCAATTTGACAATATTCGGTTTAGGGGTCTATTTCCTTGAAAGTTTAGGATGCTCCTATGCGGAAATAGGTATGACAATAGGGATTTCCGCAATCATATCCACTATAGCACAACCTTTAATCGGCAGATACGCTGATAAGAAACAGTATTCTTGGAAAAACATTCTTTTAATATTAAGCGGCATTATGCTAATATGTTCCTTAGGCATGTTTTTCGCTCCAGATTATTTAGTGATTTACTTGTTTGCCATAATGGTTATAGTGGTTGGAGCTATTTATCCGTTTCTAAACACTGGTGTTTTTTATTACGGAGATCATGGTGTAGACACCGATTTCGGTATTTCAAGAGGTTTTGCATCATTATCTTATATGGCATTTTCAGCGATTGTTGGGTTTTTCCTCATCGGCAGGGATGTGATGGTGATAAATGGATTCACATTGGCTGCGGCAATCCTAATGGTTTTCATAGTTTGCTTGCTCCCATACTATGGAAGCAATGTAAACATACAAAACAAATCAGAGGGATTCAAAAACAATGTTCTATTGAAATATCCTTTGTTTACCTTAATTTTTATTGCAGTGGCTCTATTCATGATATTCCATCACATATTCGTTTGCTATATGATTAACATCTTCCAAAACCTTGGCGGAGGCATAGTGGATGTAACTGCTGCAAATTCAATAGGGGCTTTGCTTGAATTGCCAACAATGTTCTTATTCTATAAGATACTTGAGAAGGTTTCAGTTAAAAAGCTATTCCTTTTTGCAAGCATAATGTATGTAATTCGTGCGTTGATTGTTTTCACTGCACAAGACACTACCGCAATATATATTTCTGTAATCTTGCAGATGTTCACCTTTGCTATAATCATACCTGCTTCAGTTCATTTAGCCAATTCAATAGTGGATGATGAGGATAAGTATGAAGCTCAAGCATTCATGGGAGCAACATTAACCATTGGTCTGATATTTGCAAATCTCCTTGGAGGCAATATACTTCATTGGTTTGACATTAACATATTGCTTGCATCATTGCTGTTCTTTGCAGTTATGGGATGCATATTCTCATTCTCCACATTGCTGATTGATGGAAAAAAGGAAAATCAATTTTAAGGATATTTCTTTTTTTCTAATTTTTTTCATCAAACTGAACTGCTTTTCCAATTTTCACTGAACTACTTTTTTCACTGAATGACGGCATTTTTCATTATTTTACAAAAGATTTTTTAATGAGAAAAATAAAACTTTCATATAGGTATAGGGGATTTTACTTTTTTTAAAATAAATTTTTGTGCATTTTTAAGTTGAATAAGCAATTAATGCTAAATAAATTTTTGTGCATTTTTAAGTTGGATAAGCAATAATGCTTTATTCATTTGAGGTGATACTATAAACATTTTAATCGATCCCTTATTATACATACAATTTTTAAGACAAATTACCGGTGGAATTTTCAACTCATTTTTCCTCACATGTTCATATCTTGCTGATGATGCACCAATCATAATCATTATTGCTACAATATATTGGTGCTTGAACAAGAAGTTAGGCGAATATCTCTTCGTATCCCAAGCAGGTGCCGATCTGCTTAACGGCTTTGCAAAAATTACAGCTTGCATCTATCGTCCATGGGTGCTTGATTCAAGGGTGCAACCTCTCAAAGAGGCATTTAACGGCGCTACAGGATATTCATTTCCAAGTGGACACACCACTGTAGCAACAAACCTATTCTTTGGGTCTGTATTGAGGGGAAAATTCTCTAAAGGGCTCAACATTGCATTATTGGCCTGTCTCTTTCTGATATGTTTCAGCCGTAATTATGTTGGTGTGCATACTGTTCTAGATGTCATATGTGGCTTTATATTGACAGTGATTGTGCTTTTGATATTCTCAAAACTGTTCGATAAGCTTGAGGAAAAGCCTAATTTGGACATTGTCATTTCAGCCATTGGAATATTGATATCAATCCTGATTGTAATCTATGCATTGACAAAATCATATCCTATGGATTATGATGCTGCAGGAAAATTGCTTGTTGATCCTGCAAAATTGATGTTGGATACATTCAGAAATGCGGGGCTTGCCATAGCAACATTCATAAGCTGGCCAATTGAAAGAAGATTCATCAGGTTTTCATCTGAAGGAAGTATTGAAGAGAAGGCATTGAGATTCGTATGCGGTTTTGTTGCATTGGAATTCATCATAAATGTGATCATGCCATTATTCGGAGACACTCCCCTTGAAGCCTTTTTAGAATTCTTTGTATTGATCATATTTGTAATGCTCGTTTATCCTGCAATCATAAAATTCTTCCAAAGCAGGAAGAATTAATTAATTTTTTTCTTTTTTTCTTCTTTTCGATGTTCTCTTTTTTCTTTAAGTTCTTCCAGTTTTTCTTTTCTTTCTTCTCTTTTTTCTTCTTTCCATTCCTCTAGCTCTTCTTTTCTTTCTTCTCTTTTTTCTTTTAGCTCTTTAAGTTCTTCTCTTTTTTCTTCTCTCCATTCCTCGCTTTTTTCTTTTAGTTTTTCTATCTTTTCCTTTCTTTTTATTGTAAATGCTCTAACTGTGTATTTAAGTTCATATTCTTCATCGAAGTGGTTGAACAAGTATCTGAGGAATTTATAATAAATTATTGAGGAACATATCTCAGAAATCACTATTCCAATCAAGACGGAAGATCCATCAGTTATGAATTGGGTTATTATGTAAATCAAAACGATTTCAATTACTACCTTAATTACGGTAAAGAGTAGGGAATAGAGACTTTTACCGAATCCATCAAGCATCTTTGCTGAAATCATGGAAAATGGCAATATTGTATTTATAACGATTGCAGCAGCAGCTATCCAGAATATTGCATTATCCATATCTGTAATGGAGAAAAAGGCAAATGCATAGTTTCGTATGAAGAAGAATACAATGACTATGACAAATGCAGTGAATACGGCTATTTTCAGCACATAGTTATACATTTCCTCCAATTTATCAAATCGTTCTGCACCAAACAAATGCCCTGTAACGCTCATCAATCCTCTACCATAACCTTTAATAGGAGCGTTTAACAATGATCTGATTTTATTTGATACGGAATAGAGTATCGGCCCGATGGCACCCATTGTTCCAATCAATATGACATTAATAAAGGACATTGAGAAACTCCATATTGCGTCATCCAAGAAGTTAGGAATAGCCACTTTAAAGATTTCAACAAGTATGTATGATCGGAATTTGAAATACTTTAAGCTTAAAGGTACTTTTGTCTTTCCATGTGTGTAGAAATATAATAAAATTGAAAAGGTTATCAGAGAAGATAGAACGCTTGCATATGCTGCCCCTTTAATTCCTAAATTCAAATCAAAAATAAAAATTGGGTCCAAGACCATATTGAGAATGTTTGAAGCTATTATCAGAATGGTTGGAGTATGTGAATTTCCCTCTGCCTGGTAAGTTTCAGAAAATAGATTATTCAACATAAATATGTATGCAAAAACAACCATTGGGACTAAATAATCAAAGATAAGAGCATATGAATCCCCTGCATCCAGTGTGTACAATATTCCTTCTGCAAACAATAGGCAGATAACTAGCAAGACCCATATGATATTGGAGATTATCATCCCATGTATCAATGTATTGTATGAGCTTTCATAGTCTCCTGTACCTAAAAAACGAGACATCATTGAATTGGTTCCCTGTCCTATGGAATCACCGAATGAAAAGATAAGGCTGGTGATTGGTATTGAAACTCCTATTGCATAAAATGCCTCCACTCCTATTTTGGATACCCAGAGCATATCCACTATGCCGTAGATTGCATCAAAAATACAAAATGCGATTATCGGAATGCTCAATTTCCAAAAGGATTTTTTAGGCAGTGAAACCAAATCAATTTCTTTATTCATATGTAGATATATATTTAACCACGTTAATATTCTTTTCTTCTTAACCGATTTATTTAAAGCATTAATTTTAAAAAAATTTGCATTGTCTTAAATGAAATAAATATTTATAATGAGGTTGTGGGATTATTAAGGTTAAAATCTTTTTTATACTATTCTGTTCATTAATTTTATTGTCTTCATTAAATTCTATTCAACATCAGATGCTGATTTAGTCATTGGTTTAATTGATTAAATTATCAATTAGATGATGTTTTAATATCTAAATATAAATATTCAAATGAATAAAGTTAATTAATAGAGAAGTTATTCTAAGGATTATTTTAAAAATTAGAAATCTTAAAAAAAGTTCAAATTCAGTGATTATCATGTTTTTAACCAAAGAAGAAGAAAAGATGGCTAATGGTGAATATGGAGAAACCATTAGAAAAAGTATGGATATTCTGATTGCACTTGGAGACATTTACGGTGCAGAGAAATTTGTGGACATCAAGTCTGCACAGGTTTCAGGAGTATCCTATAAGACCATAGGTCAAGCAGGTCTTGAATATCTTGAAGACCTTGCAAGCACAGCTGAGATTATATATAATGAAAACGGCACTATAAGCGACAAAAGTGGAATTGCAACAATTTCTGCTACATTGAATCCTGCTGGAACTGATCTTGACAATTGGGAGGATTTCGGTTTTCCACCGGAATTCGCTAAAAAGCAAGTGGATATCTGCAATGCATATGGTGCACTTGGAATAAGCACCACCTGCACATGCACTCCTTACTTGATTGGAAATGTTCCAAGGTTAGGGGACCATGTTTCATGGTCTGAATCATCTGCAGTGGCATATGTCAATTCAGTAATCGGTGCAAGGACCAATCGTGAAGGAGGTCCTGGTGCATTGGCTGCAGCTATTGTAGGAAAAACTCCTTTATACGGTTTCCATTTGGATGAAAACAGAACAGCAAACCTCTTGGTGGATGTTGAATGCGAACTTGAAAGGGCAGATTTCGGTGCATTGGGATATGCAGTTGGACAGCTTGTCAAGGATGGAGTCCCTTACTTTAGATTAGAGAACAAGTCCTATCAGGTTGAAAACGGTAATCTAAAGGCTCTTGGTGCAGCTTTGGCTTCAAGTGGTGCAGTGGCATTATACCATGTTGAAGACATCACTCCTGAGTACAAGTCCGCTGATATAGGTAATGCAGATGAAAGGATCACAATCACCAAAGATGACATAATTGAAACAAGACAAAAGCTTTCAACAGCTGAAGGATATGCAGATTTGGTCTGTTTAGGATGTCCTCATGCTTCCTTGGAAGAAGTCAAGGAAGTTGCTGAGATTGTCAAAGGCAAAAAGATCAAAAATGAGCTTTGGGTCTGCACATCAATCAACATCAAGGAAGCTGCTAAACGTTTAGGATACTTGGAAGCTATTGAAAGTGCTGGAGGCAAGATTTGCTGTGATACCTGTATGGTGGTTGCTCCAATCGAACAGATGGGATATGAAGTCATTGGAGTCAATTCCGCTAAGGCAGCGAATTATGTACCTTCAATGTGCGGTTTGAAAGTCATTTATAATGATATAGAAAACTTGCTTGATTTTGAGTAAGTTTTTTTATTTTTTTCATATTGCTTCTTATTATTTATATTCGTCTCTATTTTTTTATTTTTTTCATATTTCACATTATTATTTTTATCCATCCCTATTTTTTATTATTTCTTCTTATTTTTA
>JADLKP010000104.1 GCA_016838945.1 Methanobrevibacter sp. | reverse complement strand
TCAATGATAACATTTATTAATGTTTAAAAAAATATATAGTAATATTCTATCTAACTTTATAAATTAATAATATATAATAATACATTTATTAATTCAATTATTAATTTCTCAATTTTATATGGCTAGCATAGAAAAGCAGGATAATAAGAGTATAATTATAGCTTATATTTTCTTAATATGGGGTCGTGCTTTAAATAATAGCTATTATTTTTTCATGTTCTGATAGAACACTTATATTTCGACTTTTAGTCGATTAAAAAATTTAAGAGAATTATTGTGGTTTTGATTTAAAATAATATAATTTGATTATATTTGGAATATGGCATTTTGAATGTGTAATATTTAAAGTTTTGTACACATTAATTCTTAATCATTATTATATGGAGGACTATTAATGGTTCGTGCTTATTCAAGAAGAGAATATATTAGAAAAATACCAAATAACAGAATTGTTCAATATGATATGGGAAACTTATCTGAAGATTTCCCAGTAAGAGTATCCTTAGCAGTTAAAAAACCAGCTCAAATTAGACACAATGCTTTAGAAGCAGCTCGTGTTGCATCCAACAGATACATGCAAAGATCTGCTGGTAGATTAGGATACCACTTAAAATTAAGAGTATACCCTCACAACATCGTAAGAGAAAACCCTATGGCTACCGGAGCAGGTGCGGACAGGGTACAAAGCGGTATGAGAAATGCTTTCGGTAAAGCAATCAGTGTAGAAGCTTTAGTAAAAACCAATCAAAAGATCATGTCTATTGATGTAAACCCTAAAAACTTCCAAGACGCTAAAACCGCTTTAAAAAGAGCAGGTATGAAAATGCCTGTATCTTGCAGAATAGTTGTAGAAAAAGGTGCAGAATTAATTAAATAAGTCTTTTGACTATTTATTTAATTTTAAATTTTTAAATTTTTATTTTTTTAAATTCATATTTTAATTTCTTAATTTATTCAAATGAAATAAATTTTTTGGACTTGATTTATATCCAAACATTATTATCATTCAATTTTAGTATAAGTTGTTTAAGATTGTGTTTATTAATGGGTGAAAAACAATGTATGTTAAAAAATTTGAAGATTTAAGCAAAGATGATTTAGGTATTGCTGGTGGAAAAGGTGCTAATTTAGGTGAATTAACCCAAGCAGGCATTCCGGTACCTCCAGGATTTGTAGTAACCTCTAAAACTTATGATAAGTTTATGAGAGATACTGGAATTTTTAATAGTGTTATGGATATTTTGGACCAAATAGATATCAACAACACCAAAGAGCTTCAAGAAGCTGCTGAAGAAATCAAAAGCATCATTATTGAAACTCCTATCCCTGAAGATATTTCCACTTATATTATTGAAGCTTACAATCAATTATCACAAAGAGTTGGAGAAGAAGAAGCAGATGTAGCTATCCGTTCTTCCGCTACTGCTGAAGACTTGCCTGAAGCTTCCTTTGCAGGTCAACAAGATACTTTCTTGCATGTTCAAGGATTAGAAAATGTTATTGAATATGTAAGAAAATGTTGGGCTTCCTTATTTGAAGCAAGAGCTATATTCTACAGAGAAGAAAACAACTTTGAACACTCTCAAGTATATATTGCTGTAGTAGTTCAACAAATGGTTGATTCCGATAAGGCAGGTGTAATGTTTACTGTAAACCCATCCACAGGTGAAAACATTGCATTGATTGAAGGATCATGGGGTCTTGGTGAATCCGTAGTAAGCGGATCCGTAACTCCTGATAACTACGCTGTAGATAAAGAAACCAATGAAGTCTTAAATGTCACCATTAGTGATAAGAAAACCATGTTCACTAATGAAGAAGGCGGAACCTCCATTCAAGTTGAAGTTCCTGAAGATTTAAGAAACGAAAGAGTTTTATCTGATGATGAATTAATTGAGCTTGTTGAAATGGCTAAAAGAGTAGAAGGTCATTACGGCAAACCTCAAGATACCGAATGGGCTTTCCATGACGGTAACTTATTCTTATTGCAATCCAGACCAATCACTACCTTAGGAGACTCCAAAAAAGATGGTTCCGAAGAGGAAGTCGACTTGGAAGTATTGATTAAAGGACTCGGTGCAAGCCCTGGTTTAGCTTCTGGTACCGTAAAAGTCATTTTAGAACTTGATGAACTTGACAAAGTTCAAGAAGGAGACGTAATGGTTACCACTATGACCACTCCTGATATGGTTCCTGCTATGAAAAGAGCTACAGGTATTGTAACCGATGAAGGTGGAGTGACTTGTCACGCAGCTATTATTTCAAGGGAATTAGGAATTCCTTGTGTAGTAGGTACTGGTGATGCAACCACTACCTTAAAGGAAAATGATGAAGTTACTGCTGACGGTAAAAAAGGTTTAGTTTACAAAGGTATCATTAAAGGTGCTGAAAGTGAAAAATCTGCTGAAACTGCAGTACAAGTATCTGCAACTCCATTAATCACTGTAACTGAAGTTAAAGCTAATGTAAGTATGGCTGAAGCAGCTCCTAAAGCAGCAGCTACTGGTGCTGATGGTGTAGGATTGCTCAGAACTGAACACATGATGTTATCCACTGGTGTTCACCCAAGAAAATTCATCCTTGACGGTGAAGAAGATAAATTGGTTGATACAATTGCTGAAGGTGTATTGAAAGTAGCAGATGAATTCTATCCAAAACCTGTATGGTACAGAACTCTTGATGCTCCTACTGATGAGTTCATCACCCTTGAAGGTGGAGAAGATGAACCTAGAGAACACAACCCAATGTTAGGTTGGAGAGGTATCAGAAGAGAATTGGATGAACCTGAAATCTTAAAAGCTGAATTCAAAGCAATCAAAAAGCTTCACGATAAAGGTTACAAAAATATTGGAATCATGATTCCATTATCACAACATCCATCTGAACTCAGAAGAGCTAAAGAATTATGTAGAGAAGTAGGTATGGAACCTCAAGTTGATGTTGAATTTGGTATGATGGTAGAAATTCCTGCAGCAGCAATCTTAATTGATGAATATATTGCAGAAGGAATTGACTTTGTAAGTCTTGGTACAAATGACTTGACCCAATACACTCTTGCAGTGGACAGAAACAACGAGTTTGTAGCAAAACACTACAGAGAAGAACACCCTGCAGTAATGGCTTTAATTGAAAGAACCATTAAACATTGTGCAGCAGCAGGTGTAACCTGCAGTATCTGTGGTCAAGCAGGTAGTGTGCCTCATATTGTTGAAAAACTTGTTAAGTTTGGAATTACCAGTGTATCTTCCAATACTGACGCAGTAGAAGAAGTAAGAAAAACCGTTGCAAGAGCTGAAAAGAAAATCATGCTCGATGCAGCAAGAAAACAATTGTAATTCTAAATGCATTGATTTAAAAGTTCAATCTTTTAAATCTTTATTTTTTTATTTTTTCAAATTGCATTATTTTTTTAATACTATTTTGGCGATTTTTTTAGTTATTTTTTCAATTTTTAAGTTAATTTGTTTTGATGATATTAAAAAGATAATATATTTTTTATTTTAAATTTCAGGTAATTTTTATGAATGAAAAACCCTTATCTCATGATGAAATTTTTAATCAATTAGATAAATTTCAGGCAATGGACTGCAAATATTCTGATGGAAGGATATTAGGTTCTATGTGTACAGAAGCACATCCTATTGCAAAAGAGGCTTTTTTTAAATTTATTGACTCAAACTTAGGGGATCCCGGTCTTTTTAAGGGAACCAAATTGATTGAAGATGAAGTATTAGGTATGATTGGTTCTATTTTATCCATTGAAAATCCAGCAGGTCATATGGTGACTGGAGGTACTGAAGCCAATATTATGGCAATAAGATCTGCAAGGAATATTGCAAGAGATAATAATGGATTAAAAGATGGTGAACTAATAGTTCCTAAATCTGCTCATTTCTCCTTTAAAAAGGCAGCAGACATGCTTAATCTAAAATTGATTCGTGTTGATTTGGATGAAAATTACCGTATCAATCCAAAGCTTGTAGAAGAAAACATCACTGACAATACTGTAGCTATTGTAGGCATTGCAGGAACAACTGAATTAGGCATGATTGATCCAATAGAGGGCTTATCTGAAATAGCTGTCAAAAATGACATTCACTTGCATGTGGATGCTGCATTTGGTGGTTTCTCAATTCCTTTCTTGATTGAAAATGGATATGATTTGCCAAGATTTGACTTTTCAATTGAAGGAGTCAGGTCCATTACAGTTGACCCTCACAAAATGGGATTGTCTCCAATTCCTTCAGGTGGAATATTGTTCAGGGACCAATCTTATTTGGATGCAATGTCAGTTGATTCACCTTATTTGACCATCAAGAATCAATCCACTATAGTGGGCACCCGTTTAGGAGCATCTTCCGCTGCAACATACGCAGTTATGAAATTCTTAGGAAAGGATGGTTATGCTCGTAATGCTGAAGATGCACTGGAAAAAACTCACTTTTTAGCGGATAACCTTAAAAGATTAGGTTATGAATTAATTGTTGAACCTAAATTGAATATTGTCGCATTTAATCATCCTAAATTAGAAACTGAGGAATTATCTAATTTGCTTGAAGAGAGAAATTGGAAAATATCCTGTTCCTCCTATCCTAAAGCTATTAGGGTTATTCTTATGAATCATATTAAAAAAGAACATTTAATTGAACTTATAGGTGATTTGGAAGAAATTTCCAAATCCATTTAATCGCTATTTTTTTATTTTTCACTTACTTTTCCGTTATTTTTCATAAATGCGCTTCTTTTATTTTTAACTTATTTTTTTAAATAGAAAATTATTTTAATAAGTTTGCCAAATAAGATAAATAAAAGATTAAAGAGGTGATATAATGAAAAGCTCTGTTCTAGTTTTAATAGGTATTGTTGCAATACTTATTGTAGGTGGCGCATTTGCATTTACCTTTATGGATAAAATTGCAGATGTTGCTGATGGAGGGGACTCCGGCACTTTTCATAAAGTTGCAAATAAAGTGGATAAAATAACATCATCTGACCGATCAAGTGGTTCTTCAGGTAGTGGCAGTGATATTGTAAGTGAAATTGTTAAGTTCAACTATCAAAATGGTGAAGGATACTATCGTGAAGTCACTTACAAGGATGGTGGATTCCGTCAATTTGATAATGCAACAGGTGAAATGATTGGTTCATCCTATGATGAAGACCAAGAAAAGCTTGGTGTAATTAATGGCAGTTTAGAATAATCTTTTTATTCGAAATTCCTTTTCTTTTTTTATTTTTTCATTTTCATATTTCATTTTTTTTAATATTCTTATTTTAGAGTATTTTATCCAATATTTTTTACTATTTATTACCATTTTTTACACTTTTTAATATTTTTTATTTTTTACACTCTCTTTTCATATACATAACCAATACTCTTAGATTATTTATTCAATAATCTTTTAATTATATTAATTGTAGGTATAATATTTTTGATATTTTTTAGGAATACTTATTGTTTAATTAATTGTTATTTTAATTAAAAGGTATTAAATTTTTTAGCTAATTTTCACTTTTACACAAATACTATTTTTCACAATTATTATTGTTATTTTTGGAAAATTTTATAAATTTCAAAAAAATATCTAATTATATGAAAAAAATAGAAACTCCAATTAGTGATGAAGTGATTAATGACTTAAAAGTTGGAGATAAGATCTCACTTTCAGGCAAAATGTATTGTGGTAGAGATGCAGTTTTGCCAAAGTTAGTCAAATCTATAGAAGAGGGGGATATTGGCAAATATCCATTTGACTTTAAGGGCATGGCTATTATGCATACTGCATTTAGTGTTGCCGGGATTGCTCCAACTACAAGCAATAAGGCAGAAATTGAATCTTCAATTCCTACATTATCTGCTTCTGGAGTTAAGTTTCACATTGGAAAGGGATCTTTATCTGATGAAACTAAAAAAAGTTTAAATGAATATAATTCTGTTTTTATTGTCACTCCACCTGTAGCTGCCCTTTTAACAAATAATGTAATTTCAAAAAAATGTGTTGCTTATGAGGAAGAGGGAATGGAAGCCTTCTTTGAGTTGGAAGTTAAAGACATTCCTGGGATTGTAGCTATTGCACATGGAGAGTCTTTATAATAAGAAACTTTTTTAAAATAGTTTTTTTTAACTAATTTCTTAAACTAATTTTTTTAAACTAATCTTTTCAATTATTTTTTAATAGTTTCCAAATGCTCTTTTTAATTTTATATACTATTTTTTAGATAATATTAATTAGATAATATTAATTAGATAATATTAATTAGATATTAACACTTTTTTTAGAGGGATTTAATGCAACGAAGAGGAACCACTAATCTGCCACTGCATGGAGGGCATACACCAAGATGGTTATTTGATAGGATGACAAAACTATCTGGTGCTATCTCTGAAGTTGTAATAGATGAATACGGCACCAATGAATTTTTAAATAGAATATCAAATCCCTACTGGTTCCAGGCATTTTCATGTGTTATAGGTTTTGATTGGCATTCTTCAGGTACAACCACAACAACACTTGGTGCATTAAAGTCATCAATAGATCCTGAAAAACATGGAATTTACATTTCTGGTGGAAAAGGAACCGCTTCACGCAAGACTCCTCAGGGAATCGAAAGAGCTGGAGAGATATTCAATCTAAAAAGCTCCAATATTGAAGATATGATTCATTCAAGCAAATTATCTGCAAAGGTAGATAATTCCTGTCTTCAAGATGGCTATAATCTATATGTTCACAATTTTTTCATAACAGAAAAAGGAGATTGGGCTGTTGTACAACAGGGTATGAACACAGCAACCAAATATGCAAGACGTTACCACTGGATGGGTGAAAATGTCACCAGTTTCTTGGAAGACCCACATAATGGCATTTCATGTGATAAGAAAGAGAACACTGCTCTAAATATGGCTTCAAAGGATAGTGTTGAAGCTCAAAAGATTAGTGTTGACTTAATCAATGACAATCCTGACCATTTAAGAAGCTATTTTAAAAGAAAGGATTCTAATCAACTTCTTCTAACAGATTTCAGCATTGAAGAGAGGAATGCGCTTACTCTTCCAGAGCATCATCAAGTTTTGGATATGGATTTGTCTGATAAGGAATTTGAAGTTTTAAAAAATGCATGGGAAATTCAGCCTGAGAAATATGAAGACTTGATATTGCTTCAAGGCATTGGTCCTAAAAAGATAAGGGCTTTGGCTTTGATTTCTGACTTGGTATTTGGTGAGCCAGCAAGTTGGAAAGACCCTGTAAAATATTCATTCAGTCATGGCGGTAAAGATGGATTCCCATATCCTGTTGATAGGGATGTTTATGACCATTCAATAGCTACTGTAAAGGATGCACTTTATCAGGCAAAATTAGATAAATATGATAAAATGAAAGCTTTAAAACGTTTGGATGATTTTATTTCTTAGGTGTTGAATGGTGAAAAGAAGAATAAAATATTCTTCGTTTTTTTTACTTATTT
>JADLKP010000103.1 GCA_016838945.1 Methanobrevibacter sp. | reverse complement strand
ATTCAATTTAAAAAATAAAAAATATTGAATTGACATAAAACTAAAAAATAAAAATTCAATTTAAAAAATAAAAAATATTGAATTGACGTAAAACTAAAAAATTAAATTTCATAATATAAATAAGTATTAGAATTTCATAATTTTAGACAATCAAATCAAAGAGAGGAAGTCTTATGAAAAAGATAAACAGATATATTCCTTTTGGAATAATTTTAATCGTTTTTGGAACTCTGCTATTCTTCCTAAGTGGAATAGACCAATTCATAAGACCATTTGCCCAACCGATTCTAATGGGATCCTCAAAAGGAAAGGACATTCTCTTTTTTGTAGTCTTTGGAATAACAATCATCCTATCCTCACTTGGAGACAATGAAAGGATACATAACCATTTCATGAATCTGAACATTCCAAGAATCCTTAAGGATAATGATTTTTATCTAAAATTATCCCTTATCCTATTTCTATTCACTGCAATTATGGGCTTGATTGTGGAAGTATACTTGAGAGGCACACTTGGACTGGATTGGAATACAATACTTGTCATCATGAATCCGACCATGACAAGCACAAGCATTCTCCATTCCCATCTGTATAAGGCAATCTTTGGAATCATCCTCGGAAGCCTCCTAACATATATCCCTGCAGGAATACATACCGGAAGCTCATTAAGCGCCTATACACCAAGCATAATCTACGCTCTCTTTATCCTTATTCCTATCATATACATTGCAATGATCATGTCATTGCAAAGACGTAAAGGGATATCTAGAGTATTATTGGCATTTACAAGCACATTGGGAATAATTGGAATCATGGATGGAGGCCTGTTTGGAACTCCTGCAATAGGCGGAATATATGGAATGCTAATAATCATGTTTAACGGAAACATTTTAGATGGGTTTTCAGATTTGCTGATCAAAAGAGAGGAAAGAGAGACTGTCAAATCAGAAATATCATATAAAGTCACTAAAAACAAGGAATCCAAAATCCGGCTTTTGAAAAAATTCTTGCCTCACATAGCATTGATATTTATTATCATCTTAAGGTTTTCAATAGCATTTTATGGCGCTTGCCCAGATTCTTACGAAGTGAATATGTATAATGCTCATGACCTTGATGCTTTAAATCAATATGATACATTAAATTTAACAGAGCATCAAAATAAAACAACAGTTTATCTTTCAAATCAATATAATGAGATGGACTTGTTAAATAACTTAGCCATTAGTTTGGAGGGAAAATGCGATTGGTATTCCTTAAGCTGGAACATCTATTCATACTTATAATTAATTAATTCAAAAAATATTTAACTTGATTAACAAATATATTATAAGATATTTAACTTGATTAACAAATATAATTATAATATATTTAAAACCAATAAAAACTCCAAGAGATGATAAAATGAAAATCAGTATTATCATACCTACATATAATGAAGAGGAATATCTTCCTAAATTGCTTGAAAGCATTAAATCTCAGGATTTTACAGATTATGAGATAATAGTGGCGGATGCACAATCCAATGATAATACTAGGGAAATAGCCAAAGAATACGGTTGTGTTGTCGTTGAAGGAGGTCTTCCTGGAATAGGAAGAAACAATGGTGCAAAAGTTGCGAAAGGAGAAATATTGCTGTTTTTAGATTCTGATTTGGAACTAACTGAAAATTACCTCAGAAATGTTATTGAAGAATTTGAAGCTGATGACTTAGGCATTGCAATCACCCAAATGACACCACTCTCAGAAAATAAAAGGGACAAATATCTTCATGACTTGGCAAACTGGTTCATGATAGCTGTTGAAAACATCAAGCCTCATGGTGCAGGATGTTATGGAATCATCTCCAGAAAGGAACTGCATGACGAATGCAATGGATTCGATGAGAATTTAAGCTTTGGTGAAGACACCGACTATATCGAAAGAATAGCGGAAATAAGCGAATTCAAGGTCCTTAGAAATGCAAAGATTGGAGTTTCCACAAGAAGACTTGAAGAGGAAGGCCTCTACACTTTACTTAAGCAATATGGAAAAAGTACTGTCAATGACTTTAGAGGAAAAAGAACCAGTGCTGAAGAGTTAGGTTATGGATTTGGCCATGGATCCAACATAGAGGATTATGAATTTGAACATAACCCCATTGAGGCGCTTGACAGTGTGGAAATGGAGAAGATTGCTGAAAAGTCCAGAAACCGTATGATAAAGGATAGAATCAACAAGTTCAAGGATAGGGAACCTGAAGAGAACGAATTGATTGAGGTCCAAGTTAACGAAAATGAAACTGCATTTATTGGTGTTGATGCCGAAAGCATGAAAGGAGATGGAGAAAATAGCGATAATGCACTGATTACATTGGAAGATGCAATAGCTGAAACAGGGCGAAAAAGGATATTCTACTCAATATGTGGAGAAGGAATGGGACATGCAATCAGAAGCAGCGTAATCCTTGAGCATTTGACTAAAAAGTATGACGTTTATATCTTTTCAAGTGAAAGGGCATATGAATTCCTAGCCCAAAAATTCGATAACGTATTTGAAATCGGAGGATTCAATACAGTTTATGAAAACAATGTGGTGAGAACCAAGAAAACATTCTTCAAGGCAATGAAGGCAAATCCTACCAACTTGAAGGAAGGATACAATGTTTTGTATAAGCAATACAAAAAGGTCAAGCCAAACATAATCATATCTGACTTTGAAAACTATTCAAGTATGCTAAGTAAACTGATGAACATTCCACTCATCAGTTTGGACAACATCCACATGCTTACACAATGTGAGTACGATTATCCTCCAAACCATAGGATAGACATGTTGACTGCAAAGGCAGTATGCAAATCATACATCCTAAGGCCAAAAAGGCATATCATTACAAATTTCTTCCATCCCCCTTTAAAGCATCCCCATATGACTGCCCTTTACCCACCAGTATTGAGGAAGGAAATAATGGAATTGAAACCTGAAAAAGGAGATCATGTATTGGTTTACCAAACAGCTGAATCAAGCATAAATCTCATGGAAGAGCTTAAGAAATTGGATTACAAGTTCATTGTCTATGGATTCAATAAGGATGAAGTTGATGGAAACCTTACATACAGGTCATTCAATGAAGAGCAGATATTTGAAGACATGAGAACTGCAAAGGCAATCATAGTGAATGGTGGATTCACCATGATTTCAGAGGCAATCTATCTCAAGAAGCCTATCTACAGCACTCCTGCACATAAGAACTTTGAACAGATCCTCAATGGATTCTATGTTGAAAAGTTAGGTTTCGGAGAATCTCATGAAGAATTGAAGGTTGATGAGATAGAGGCATTCCTGAATAATCTTGATGTCTACCAAGCAAACTTGGACAAAGTTGAACCATGGGACAATAGTGCAATTCTTGAAGATTTAGACTTGAGTATTGAAAAATATTCAAGGCTTGATTATTCCCTAAATTAAAAAATAAGTTTTATTTTTCTTTTTTAAAATTATTAATTTTTTTACTTCATGTAATTGCATGACTTTACATGAAATTATTTTTTATATTTTTTACAGACAAAAGAACATAATATTTTTAATAGTTCGATAAAATACGAATTAAATAAAATGAGATAAAAAAAGATAATAATTAAGAGCAAATACTCCCAACTATTAAAAAAATTTTGGTCAAGGTTTTTGGCCGAAGGCCAAAAAGCTTGGCTATAAAGTTACGCCCATTTCCAACTGTTCAGTAAGTTCTTTGTATCTGTTACGGATAGTTACTTCAGTTACACCTGCAACATCTGCAACATCCCTTTGGGTTTTTCTTTCACCTAATAAAACAGATGCAATGTATAATGCAGCTGCAGCTACACCAGTTGGGCCTCTACCTGAAGTTAATCCTTTTTCCATTGCCTTTTCAATGATTTCTATGGATCGGGATTGTACTTCACCAGACAAACCAAGTTCACTTGCAAATCTTGGAACGTAGTCGACTGGGGATGTAGGAGGTAACTTAATGTTCAATTCTCTTGTCAAGAATCTGTAAGTTCTTCCAACTTCTTTTTTACTTACTCTTGAAACTTCAGCAATCTCATCTAAAGTACGAGGCACTTTGCATCTTCTACAAGCTGCATATAATGAAGCAGCCACAACACCTTCAATACTTCTTCCACGGATAAGCTTGTTTTCCACTGCACTTCTGTAAACAACGGAAGCAGCTTCCCTTACACTTCTTGGAAGACCTAATCTTGAAGAGTCTCTGTCTAATTCACTTAATGCGAAAGCCAAGTTACGTTCAGTAGCACCGGAAATTCTGATTTTTCTTTGCCATTTTCTTAAACGGTACCATTGAGCTCTGTTTCTTGCAGGAATATCTCTACCATAGATGTCCTTATTCCTCCAATCGATCATAGTACTTAAACCTTTATCGTGAATAGTGTAAGTAATAGGAGCACCTACTCTTGTACGTTTGTCTCTTTGTTCATGGTCAAATGCTCTCCATTCAGGACCCATATCTACAAGGTTTTCATCAATAACTAATCCACAGTTAGCACAAACGACTTCTGCTCTTTCGTAATCTCCAATTAAATCTGTAGATCCACATTGAGGACATACAGTTTGTTTTTCTGCTTCAGAGTCATCTTTTTGTCTTCTTCTTGAAGTTCTTTTGGAATTTTGAAGAACTTCCTCAGATAATCCTTCTTTCGTGTTAATCTCTCCTATTAGTTAATTTGATAATTAATTTATTCTTCTCTAAAAAACAATAGAGAATAAGTTTTTATTGATTATTACCCTCTAAAAAAGAAAATCGAGAATAAATTTTTTATTAATTTATTATTCTCTAAAAATAGAGAATAAGCTATTTGATTTTTACTATTGTTTTCTTCTCTTTCTAGAATTGGATTTTCTATTTTTAGGATTTTTGGAATTTGATTTGGAATTCTTTCTGGATTTTGAATTCCTATTGCCTTTCCCTTTTTTGCTTAATTTTTCCATTTCACTTTTAGTGGAAACAAATAGCTTTTCTCCACTTCTGCTTTCAAGGTCCCTCCTATTCACTGACCTAAAAATGTTTACAGAAACATATGGATTTTTTACGGGGCCAAAAATAGAATAGACCTTACCTATTTTCTGCTTATCATTTGTAAAAACGAAAGCTCCAGCTGGTGGAGTTTTGGTGGTTTTGACAATGAGCTTTCCAGAATTAGCAAGGTGTGAAATATTTCCTAAAAATTTCATAAAAAATCAACTTAAAATAAACAGTAGTACAACATAATATAATGACATTATAGTATATAAATGTTTCGATGCCTTTATATATAAAAAAATTTCTTATTAAAAAGGATTTCTAAAAAATCCTAATAAAAATACTTATTAATACTCAAAGTTTTGTCCTTAATGAATAAAACAATTGATTAAGCATACCTAAAAAACCAATGAACTGTTATATGCTAAAATTTCTTTGATTGAATAAAAAATATTCGTTACTATTGAAAATAAACAAAAAACCATTAGATTTGATATTCACTCAAAATAGTGATAAAAATTTTAAATCATATGTGGAAAAATTATACAGTGATTAGTTAACCAATTATTGTACACATTCATATATAAATATTCCTAAAGAAAATCATTTATTGAAGTTATGAAATAAATAATCATATGTCAAATATAAAAGAATTGCAAAAGATTATAGACTACTCAGACAATATAGTCTTCTTTGGAGGAGCAGGAGTTTCAACTGAAAGTGGAATACCTGATTTCAGATCTGAAAGCGGAATCTTCAAAAGCCTTGAAAAGTATGGTGCAAGTCCAGAACAATTGGTTTCCCATAGCTATTACCTTAGCAATACAGAAGAATTCTTTAGATATTATAAGGAAAACCTAGTCTTTAAGGATGCTGAGCCAAATCCCGCCCATTTGAAGTTGGCAGAACTTGAAAAGGCAGGAAAACTGAAGGCAGTGATCACTCAAAATATTGATGGATTGCACCAAAAGGCAGGAAGCAAAAATGTTTTAGAGCTTCATGGAAGCATCCATAGAAACTACTGCGAATTCTGTCATGAAGAGTATGGCTTGGATTATATCCTAAACAGTGATGGAATTCCAAGATGCGAATGCGGAGGAATCGTCAAGCCAGATGTCGTTCTTTATGAAGAGCCTTTAAACAATGAGGTCTTGAACTCCTCAGTAAACTACATATCAAATGCAGACACTTTAATAATTGGAGGAACCTCCCTTGTAGTTTATCCTGCTGCAGGTTTGATAAATTACTTCAATGGGTCAAAACTGGTCTTGATAAACAAAAGTGAAACACCTTATGACAGTTTAGCAAGCTTAGTCATAAATGAAGCTATTGGTGAAACTTTAGATCAGATAAAAATAAAATAAAAATAAAATAAAAATAAAATAAAAATAGAATAAAAATAAAATAAAAATAAAATAAAAATAAAATAAAAATAAAATAAAAATAAAATAAAAATAGAATAAAAATAAAATAGATTAATAAAGAATAGGTGTGAAAAAAGAGCAATTACCTATTCAAACCAATAATTTCAGACAATAATCTGCCTTTTTTCAATTCTTTTATGATATGGCTTTCCTTTACCTTTACGTTAAAGGTTGCCACCATGGTTTCATGGAACAGTTCCTTAGGAATCACCACTACACCATTTTGATCCCCAAATACAAAGTCTCCTGACCTTATGATGTCATCATCGATTTCCAAATCGACATTGATTTCACCGAGACCTAATGCTTTTCCTGCATTTGGAAGATAGTCAAGAGCAAATACTGGATAATCCAAATCTACAAGTGCATCCATATCCCTTGCCCAACCGTATAAAACGGTTCCAGCAATTCCTTTCTCACCTGCACAGGTTGAAGCCAATTCTCCCCAGACTGAAGCTGGCTTGCCATAAGTGTAGATGAATAAGACTTCTCCTTCCTCAGCATTATCCATAGCCATTAGAGAAGTTCCCCAATCATCAGTATTGGTCTTTGCAGTGAATATCTTACCATAGACCTTATTGCCATTCATAGATTTCAATCCTGCAATTACACCTGACCTTCCAGATACTGATGCATAGGCATCTGATACCTGACATGCTGAACTTGAGTCCAAGATCTTTTTCAGCAAATCATGACTTTTGCTTTTTTTATTGTCCAAATCTTCTATTGAAAAATTATATTTTGAAATATCAACATCATCCAAGTCAATCACTTTGGATGATTTATTCAATAAAGTTTTAGGAGTGACTTTAGCCAATTTAACACCTCTTTAAATATGAAATAATCGAATAATTTTTTTTAATATATATGTTAAATTATCTAAAAGATATCTAATAAAATTTTCTAAAAAGTAAAAAATCATATCCCCCAAAGCTCAATAAAATTTCTAATAAAACTAAAAATATCTAAAAATTATATCTATTTTATAAAAAATAAAATAATTTATATATTATGATAAAGATATTATAATGTGGATACTAAAATCATATAAAAATGATATTATTATAATTACAATATTAATTAATTGAAAAAAATTAATTCATTATTAACTACATTATTA
>JADLKP010000365.1 GCA_016838945.1 Methanobrevibacter sp. | reverse complement strand
CTTAAATTCAATTAGCAAATGCAACTTTTGTAGAAAAAAACAACTCTGTAAAAAGGACTAGTCCTTTTTACAGAGTTTAGGGAAAAATTTCTACTTTTAAGTTGCAAATGAAAAAAGTACATTTAACCCGAGAGCAAAGGTATACAATTTCCAGGATGCACAGGCAAGGTTACAGCCAAAAAATAATTGCACAAACCATTGGAAAAGATAAATCAGTCGTGAGCAGAGAGTTGAAGCGAAACTCCAACGATAAAGGAAAATACTCATTCCATTACGCTCAAGATATGGCTGACAGCAGAAAAGAACGCTGTAAAAAACCTCGAAAGCTAAAGCCATGGCTAAAAAAGCAAATTATTGAATACATTAAATTGGGATGGTCGCCTGAACAGATACACGGCAGGATGAAACTGGAAGGGAAGCCCTGCGTTTCTCATGAAACGATTTATAAAGTTATCAGGGAAGACAGAGAACTAGGCGGAAGCTTATATAAATATACGCGACACAAACTAAAGCATCGAAAACGATACTCTGAAAAGCATATTCCTATAAAAAATCGTGTAAGTATAGACCAAAGACCGGATGTAGTAAACTTAAAACAACGATTTGGAGATTGGGAAATGGACACAATAATCGGTGAAAATGGCAAAGGAGCAATTGTTATGATGGTAGAGAGAACTACTGCCTTTTGTATGGCTGAAAAACTAAAATTCGGTAAAGATTCAAAGGAATTGACCAAAACGGTCTTCAGAATGCTTCTGCCGTTCAAGGAGAAACTGCATACCATTACAGTTGATAATGGAACTGAATTTGCCGACCACCAGAGATTAGCTAAACTATTAAATACCAAAATTTATTTTACGCATCCATATGCTTCATGGGAAAAAGGATTGATCGAAAATACAAATAAATTGGTAAGACAATACATACCAAAAAAATCTAATTTTGAAAAATTTAATCAAAAGACTATTAAGCAAATACAATACACTATTAACGATAGACCAAGAAAAAATCTAAATTATTATTCTCCTAAAGAAGTTTTCTTCCTAAATTTGTAAAAAAGTTGCATTCACTTGTTGAATCTACA
>JADLKP010000102.1 GCA_016838945.1 Methanobrevibacter sp. | reverse complement strand
ATAAAGCTTAAGAAATGAATAAAAAATAAAAATAAAAATAATAAAGAAAAATAATAAAATTTACTTATGCAACTTCTACATCCTCAATTTTAGAAGACATATCCTTTTTCGCAGTTTTTTTATTATTTTCTTCATCCAATCCAATTACTAAAGCCTCTTCTTCTAATGCTCCTGGATCTCTTTCAATACATTCTTTTACTTTTGCAGTGATTGCTCCGCCGTCTTCGTTGTCAATCATATCAACAAATTCTAATTGATTTTGGAACCTTTCTACACTTTCCATTGGAAGGTTATCTACGAAAGGAATAGCCCCAGTAGCTCCAGTAATTTTCTTTTTCTCAGGGTCACAACCATTTTCATATAATGCTTTGAAACTTTGACCAGTAATGTGACCTTGCACTTCTGCACCACAAAGAATCAAGAATCTGATGTTTGGGTTTGAAATGACGTTTGCTACAACCTTTTCAATGCCTAAGTTTTCAGTCTTGCAAGGACCAGCAATTGCTGCACCAGCAGCCGCTGGGATGTCTTCATTGTGAGAAGCTAAAGTAGCTACAGCAACAGGGCTTTCAGGATCTCCAACAATATAATCTCCAGTTACAAGAGGCCAGTTATCAGAAGCAGGTTTTTTATCTGCCATAATATCACTCTCCTAATTTTAATCTAGCTAATTTTTTAGTATCAAACTTGAAACTATAAAATCTCCAAAATATTAAAATCAATGAAGAAACTTATTAAGTTTAATACTAAATAAACTACAGACATATCTATAATAAAACGGATATTTAAGTATTATGTCACTTATATTGTATAAAAAGTAACTTAGACTTTAAAAGAGATTTAGAGACTTTATAGAGCGTTTTTCAAAAAATAATACAAGCATAATTGAATAACTTATCAAATACAAATTATAAAAAATATCAAAAATAGCTAAAAATAATTTAAAAATTTTGAAAGTCGTGAAAAAATAAAAATAAAAATAAAAATTAATAGAAATAGGCAAAATTTACAAAAATAATCAATAAATAAAAATAGAAAAAAGAAAAAAGAAAAAATAATGATTCATAATTAATCATGAATCAATAAAACATCTTTTTCAGCGTTTTTAAGTACGCTTTCTGCAACGCTTCCAATTACAAACTTATGGAGTCCACTTTTACCAGATGAAGCGATGATGATCAAATCACAATCCTCTTTTTCAGCAACTTCATTGATTTTCTCAGATGGGAATCCTTTTTTAACCAAGGTTCTTACGTTAATGCTATCATCAAATAAGTCTTTCATAGCTTTTACATTAGCTTCAGCTTCTTTTACAGCTTCCTTATTGGTTCTTTCTACGTCTTTAGACCTATGGAAAGCAGTTTTTCTTATTTCTATTACAACACCAAGAACAATAACTTCCCCACCTTCCGCCAGTAATTTAGTAGCTCTTTCAACTTCACGTACTGAGTATTCAGATCCATCTGTTGGTAATAAAATTTTCTTATACATAATTCCACACTTAATTTTTAAAATACAAAACTCAAAATCTATAATAAAATCTTGGTATTAATATATTTATTCTATCTGATATAAGTATATTATAGAAAAATTAAAAATGTTTAAAAATATAGAAATTTCAATAGCATTTTATTCGAAATCTATCTTTGATTTAAATATTTATGAGTTTGAACAGACAATTTAATATTTTCTAAACGAGGGAAATTCTTCCTAATCAAATCGGCAATTTCACCATCTTTGCTGAATTCCCCTTGGAGCCAAATTGTCTTATCGTAAGCATACTTGTTTTTTAATGAAATCACTTCATCTATATCCTCCTGAGAACAGATAACAAACTTGAAGAAAACATTTTCATATTTGTAATAGTTTTCAAAGACCTTTTCCTTATCTTCCTTTGGACTGATTACATATTCCATTTCAGGAACATATTCAAATATAGAGCCATTTGTCTCAAGCTGGATTTTAATGTCTTCTGGAAGCTCTTTAATCAAACGTTTAATCTCTTCCATCTGTAAAGTAGGTTCTCCGCCGGTTATGACCAATAAATCTATATTATTGAACTCCATTTGAGTCATTAGAATCTCTGCCACATCATCAACAGACAGCACTTCATAGGTTGAAATGTCTGTATCACACCATGGGCAATTTAAATTGCAACCATATAATCTTAAAAAAGTCGCAGGAATGCCTATATATGGTCCCTCCCCTTGAAATGATGTGAATATTTCACTGACTTTAATTTTAATCACCTACTTTAAAAAACTCTAACTCATACTAAACAAATTCAATTAAACTTCGAATAACTTTAAATAAACTTTAATCTGATTATTCCATAGGCTCGTAAGTTACTCCAGTTTCAGGAGTTTCATAAACTCCAACACTTACCAAGCATTCAATTTTAGGTTTTAATCCATCATAGAAGAATTTGCTCATTTCTTCCATGGTAGGATCTTCTGAGTCCATAAATTCATTTAAATTCAAATGGTCAACACCGATGAACTCATTGAAAATCGCTTCAATGTCATAGGTGTCCATAATCATATTCCTATAATCCAAGTCCTTATATGGTGCCTTTAAGGTTAAAATAACCTTATATTGGTGTCCATGCCAATGAGTACATTTTCCACCCTGATTCTTTAATTTGTGACAACCATAAATTCTATGTTCTGATACCAATGTTAACATAAATATACTCTCCATAACTTATAAAAAATTCTAATGATTTAATTTTTTTAATTCAATGCCAATATAAATTTAATTAACTAATCCATTCCTAATTCCTTTTTAGCATCTTCAATAGCTTTTATTCTTGATTTGCAACTGAAGCATTCACCACATGGAGTTCCATCATTGTTTACATAACAGCTCCAAGTCTTTTCTATTGGCACTCCCAATTTCAAAGCAATTTTTACAACATCCTTTTTATCTGTGTCGATAAATGGAGCGCAAACAGGAATGTATTCATAATTATTAACTTTATTCAACTCATTAATCTGTTTTAGGAATTCCGGAGTGGTGTCTGGATAATCACCAACATCTGCCTTGATTGCACCGTAATAGACCTCTTCCTTATTGTTGCTTATTGCAAATGCAGTTGCAAGTTCAAGCAATATTGTATTTCTGCTTGGAACAACAGTGCTCTGTGGCTCTTCAACATTGTCATTATCTTGATCAGTCAAGCTGCTTGAAAGCAAATCTACAATATTCTGTATATCAAATACGAAATGAGGAACATCATTCATTTCACAGATTTCCGCAGCCCTTTCGATTTCGATAGCTGCCTTCTGACCATAATTGAAACTGAGTGCAGTTACATTATTTCCTTCATTCAATAATTTATACAATAAAGTCGAGGAGTCCAATCCTCCAGATAATATTAAAACTACATCTTTTGACATTTAAATCTCCATAAATAAAATCAATAAATATATAATATAATATTTATGTTTTACAATACATTTAAAATTAATTATTAAATAGATTAAATTTATTGAAAAATAGTTAAAAAATTAGAAAAATGAAAATTAGAAATTAAAAAAATAACAAAAAGAATGAAAAAAGGCAAAAAATATAATTATTCTTAAAGAAATATTACTAGATTAAAGGATAAGGATGCCTAGAGTTTCCTGTTTTCTTTTTAGGTCCCCCAATCTTATCCAATCTTAATTTAATAAATTTTTCTCCTTTTTCACTTCCTGCATAAATAGGAATGGAACTGCCTACAGAGAATATGTCTTCCTCATCTGCAATATCCCTTAAGTGTTTATTTGCACATGCTGTCACCACATCACTTACATCAAAGATAAGTTCTGATTCCTCTCTTGAAAGACCAGTTGTATGAACAGCAAAGAGATAAAGATTTACATCACCATATTCATTCTCCAATTCCCTAAGAATTATTCCATCATCCGGGAATGCTATTGTAACTGCAATGTTTTTATATCCGTTTTCAATAGCTAATTTGAATCCTTCAACTTGATCAATGATTGCAGTTTCCTCATCTACAATATGATTTGGTGAAAACTCTTCTATAAGTTCTGGAATTGGACTTGTTTCTACAAGCCCTGAAACCCTTCCGCCTACTCCTTGTGCAAGCTCACTTTCTGTAATGAGAACTGTTCCACAACCTTCACAAACCATAACTGCGCAATCAATTATGTCATCAGCAAGCAAAGTAGACAAAATTTCAGAGATTCCAAAGGATAAAAAGTCCTTTAATCTTAATACCCTATCCTTTGTGCACATTCCAAAGTCTTCTATTCTGAATTCAATATTCTTTTCTATCTCTTCGGGAGTTAATTCCTCAATTCCTCTGTGCTTATGAAACAAAGGACAGTATTCAATCATTGGCTTTCCTATATCTACCACTTTTCCATCTTGAACGGTTATTTTAGCTCTTCCTAAAGCTTCAATTACATGTTTATCCATAATAATCCCCAACTCAAATTAATTAACAATTGTTATGATTATAACTTTACACTTAATTTATTTCTTATTTAATAAATAGGTTTTCAATAAATAAAAAGTTTAATGAAAATGAGAAAAATGAGAATCAACATAGAAAGAATAGAAAAATCTATGAAATGAGAATTGATAAAAAATTATAAAAAAAGAATAAACAGAGGATAATGAATTAAAGATAGATAAAAGGTATGAAAAATCTATTCTTTAATTCATTACGCACATTATAGGTGTTTTTAGTGTTTTTATAGGTTATTAATATATGATATATTAAAAATGTACTTCGATTTTATAGTGTTTGTTTTTTTGTTTTTTGTTTTGATTTGTGTTTTATGTGTGATTTATTATAATTTGAGCGATAAATATGATTTTTAAGGAGGAAAAAAGTGATAAAGGAATTAATCCAATTAGAAGTATTGGATCAATTCTTCTTCATCACTTACGGATTTTGGCTTAACTTTTTCCATAGCTTCATCGAAGAATTTTGCTGAAACTTCGCTTGCTTCTATGTTATCTCTTAAAGAGAGCATTGCAGCTTCACGGCATACAGCTTCAATGTCAGCTCCAACATATCCTTCGGTGTTTTTAGCCAATTTCTTAAGCTTGACATCTTTTGCAAGAGGCATATCTTTAGTGTGCACTTTGAATATTGCAAGTCTTGCTTCTTCATTTGGAGTGTCGACCTTAATGTGTCTGTCAAACCTTCCAGGCCTCATAAGACCTGGATCAATAATGTCCGGTCTGTTGGTAGCTGCAATGATTGCAACATCTTCCAATTCTTCAAGACCATCCATTTCAGTCAATAATTGATTTACTACACGTTTGGTTACTCCAGAATCTCCAAACTCTCCGCCTCTGTTACTTGCAATTGAATCGATCTCATCAAAGAAGATTACAGTAGGAGCAGTTTGTCTTGCTTTTCTAAAGATTTCCCTTACACCTTTCTCAGACTCACCAACCCATTTAGACAAGAGTTCTGGCCCTTTGATTGCAATGAAGTTAGCTTCACTTTCGTTTGCTACAGCCTTTGCAAGCATGGTCTTACCGGTACCTGGAATACCATACAATAAGGTACCTTTAGGCGGTCTTACACCGAAATCCTTGAACTTGTCTGGGTATTTGAGAGGCCATTCTACAGCTTCCTTCAATTCCTGTTTAACTTCTTCCAATCCACCTACATCATCCCAAGTAACATTTGGAACTTGCACTAAAACTTCCCTAAGTGCAGATGGTTGGATTTCCCTAAGTGCAGACTTGAAGTCCTCCTTGGTTACTACAAGCTTTTCCAATACTTCAGGAGGGATCTCATCGTCAGCACCTAAATCCGGAATGATTCTTCTTACAACTCTCATAGCTGCTTCCTTAGCTAATGCTTCAAGGTCTGCACCTACAAATCCGTGAGTGGTATCTGCCAAATCATTCAAATCCACATCTTCTGCAAGAGGCATTCCTCTTGTGTGGATTTCCATAATCTCTTTACGTTCATCCTTATCAGGCACTCCGATTTCAATCTCACGGTCAAACCTACCAGGTCTTCTAAGTGCACCATCAAGGGAATCAGGCCTGTTTGTTGCACCGATTACAACCACTTGACCTCTTGAATTAAGACCATCCATCAAGGTCAATAGCTGTGCAACAGTTCTTCTTTCCACTTCACCTTGTGTTTCTTCACGTTTAGGTGCAATAGCATCCAATTCATCAATAAATATAATGGATGGAGCATTTTCTTCAGCTTCTTCAAAGAATTCCCTTAGGTTTTCTTCAGATCCACCAACGTATTTGCTCATGATTTCAGGACCATTGATTACAATGAAGTGAGCATCACTTTCGTTAGCTACAGCCTTTGCAAGCAAGGTTTTACCAGTACCTGGAGGCCCATGCATCAATACTCCTTTTGGAGGTGCGATTCCTAACTTATCAAATAATTCCGGTTTCTTAAGAGGAATTTCAATCATTTCCCTGACTTTCTTAACTTCCTCTTTCAAACCTCCAATATCATCGTAACTGATTCCTACAAGGTTGGATACACCTTCCAATTTAGAGACGTCAACAGGTTCGTCAGTGACTTCAACCTTGGTGTTAGGGCCTACTTTTACCACTCCTCCAGGATTGGTGTTTACAACAGCCAACTTGATTTGACTCATTGCACCGATACCTGGAACATTCATGATATCGTCAAAGATATCGTCAAAGAATCCTCCACCGACAGGTCTTCTTTGTGGGGCTTTGACTCTAGTATTTACCAAGTCACCTTTAACCATAACTTGGTTTCTAAAGGCACTGTTTAAATCCCCACTGATTCTGATTCTTGCATCAATAGGAGCTAAAAGAATCTTTTTAGCTTCTTTTGCTTCAGTTCTTTTAATGGTAACTTCCTGACCTATTGAAGCACCGGAATTCTTACGGGTAGTACCATCTATCCTAATGATAGATTCCATATCAGATTGAGAAGCAACTGCAATGGCTGCAGTATTTTTAGATCCAATAATTTCTATTAAATCTCCATCTTTAAGGCCAAGTTTAAACATAGATTCCATATCTAGTTTAGCTATATTCTTTCCTACATCATTTTGAGATAAAGTTTCTGCAACTTTAATCTTAAGTTCTCCATCAGCCATGATTTTCAACTCCTCTTAGTTTTTTTATGAATGATTAATAATGAATAATGAATATGACGGTCACATTAAATGTCACCGAGTTACACTAATAAAAGATCATTAATAATCATTGATGGCACAGAAATATCAATACATTAGAATTAATTTTAATTATTTAATCAATGCTTGAATCTAATCAATAATCCAAATAAATGGATCGGTCAAATACAAACAAATGAAATTCAAAACTTCAACAAATACATTAAAATTAAACTAAAGATTTAAAGACCATCAATTTATTTAAATAACCAAATAAATACAAATTAATCATCAATAAATAATTAAAGGAATTAATTCTATTTAAATTCAAATAATCCATTTAATCAATCGTTTTAATCAAATTTATTTGATTTTTCGGACCAAATAAAGAATTAAAAGAATTTATCAAAAATTTATCAACAATTATTAATGTAAATCTTTTAGTTAGTTTTTGTAACTAAATAATACTTGCACTTCATCATATATAAAGGTTTCGATTTTATTAACAAAAGGTTATTTTA
>JADLKP010000101.1 GCA_016838945.1 Methanobrevibacter sp. | reverse complement strand
ATTTTTTCAATTAAGCTATATTTAGTTATATTTTAGAATTATAATTTTTTCATTAAGCTATATTTAGTTATATTTTAGAATTATAAATTATTTCATTTGGTGAAAATATCATGAAAATATTGATTACTGGATCCTATGGAATGTTAGGTTCCGATTTAAGGGAAGTTCTTAAAAATTTTGAATTAACATGTACTGGTTCAAAAGATTTAGACATAAGGGATGAAGAAAAGGTGATGGATTTCATCATTGATAAATCGCCTGATTTGGTTATTAACGCAGCAGCATTTACTGCTGTTGATGATTGTGAAACCAATTTCGAGGAGGCATATGCAGTTAATGCATTAGGCCCTAGAAATTTAGCCATTGCATGCAATAAAATTGACATTCCTTTAGTCCATATAAGTACAGATTATGTTTTTGATGGAAGTAAGAGAACTCCTCTTGTAGAAAGTGATAAGTTAGGTCCTCAAAGTGCTTATGGGAAAACCAAGTTGGAAGGAGAAAAATTTATCCAAGAGAGCACGGAAAAATATTTCATTCTCCGTACTGCATGGCTATATGGTCTTCATGGAAAAAATTTTGTTAATACCATGTTGGATTTAGCAGAAAGCCATGATGAAATAACTGTAGTTAATGATCAAATTGGATCTCCAACATATTCCTTGGATTTGGCTGTAGCCATCACAAATCTTTTGCATAGTGATAAATATGGTATTTATCATGTAACAAATGAAGGGGAATGTTCCTGGTATGATTTTTCAAAACTGATATTTGAATTGTCCAATATTGATGTTAATGTCATCCCAGTCAGCACTGAAGAATTTGTGAGGCCTGCTCCAAGACCTCACTATTCAGTTTTAAACAATAGAAAGTGGAATGCATCAGGTTTTGTACCAATGAGGGATTATAAAGAGGCCTTGGGTGCATATTTATCATTATATAATTTTTTTAAGAGAATTAAAAGAATTTAGTTTATTATTTAAAATAGAATATTATCTAATGGAATTATCTAATAGAATATTATCAAATAGACTTTATCATAAATAATTATTCAATGTTTAATAATTTAGTTGACCAATAAAATGACAAAAAATTTTAAAGTTGTGATTATATGAAAGGAATCGTATTAGCTGGAGGCACTGGCACAAGATTGTATCCAATTACAAAAGCTGTTTCTAAACAATTATTACCTTTATATGATAAACCAATGATTTATTATCCAATATCTGTTTTGATGTTAGCTAATATTAAAGAGATTTTAATTATTTCAACTCCCCGTGATTTACCTATCTATAAGGAATTATTAGGGGACGGTTCCGATTTAGGAATATCCTTCTCTTATGCAGAACAGGAAAATCCTAATGGATTGGCTGATGCATTCATTGTGGGTGAGGAATTTATTGGGGATGACAATGTAGCCCTTATATTAGGGGACAATGTTTTCCATGGACATAGATTCACTGAAATATTGGAAAGGGCATATAACCTTGAGGAAGGTGCTGTCATCTTTGGTTATTATACTAATAGGCCTGAAGAGTTTGGGGTTGTAGAGTTTGATAAGGAGTGGAATGTATTATCCATTGAAGAAAAGCCTGAACATCCCAAATCCAATTACATAGTTCCAGGGCTTTATTTCTATGACAATAACGTAATTCAAATTGCTAAAAATGTCAAGCCATCAGAAAGAGGTGAGCTTGAAATCACTTCCGTTAATGAAGAGTATCTTAAGTGTGGAAAACTCAAAGTTGAGTTGCTCGGTAGAGGAATGGCCTGGTTAGATACTGGAACCCATGATGGTCTTCTTGAAGCAAGTAACTTCATTGAAACAGTGCAAAAAAGACAAAGTTTATACATAGCTTGTTTGGAAGAAATCGCTTATTTAAAAGGTTATATTACTAAAGAAGACTTATTGAGATTAGCCAAACCACTAAGGAAAACAGAATATGGTCAATATTTAATTGAATTGGCTAACAGAAAATTTTAATCATGAAATTTTTATGGATCAGGTGTTTTAATGGGCAAATTTAAAATTTTTAGAAGTGAAATTGAAGGAGTCTTTACAGTTGAACCAACTGTTTTTGGAGATGAAAGAGGATATTTCATGGAAACTTATAATGAGAATGACTTTAAAGAGGAAGGGATTGATTTAACCTTTGTTCAGGATAATCAATCAAAATCAAAAAAAGGAGTTTTAAGAGGACTTCATTTCCAATATACACAACCTCAAGGCAAATTGGTTCGTGTCATAAAAGGGGAGGTTTTTGATGTGGCTGTTGACCTTAGAAAAGAATCAGGGACTTATGGAAAATGGATAGGTGAAATTCTTTCAGATGAGAATAAGAAACAGCTTTTCATCCCAAAAGGGTTTGCTCATGGATTTTTAGTTTTATCAGATGAAGCTGAATTCGTTTATAAATGCACTGATTTCTATAATGGTGAAGATGAAGGTGGAATCATTTGGAATGATCCTGAAATAGGTATTGATTGGCCTTTGGAAGACATAGGTGAGGAAAACATTCTTTTATCTGATAAGGATCAATTATGGAAGCCATTAAAAGACACAGAAACAGATTTTTAATAATTTTTAAGTGATTTTAGTAAGATTAAGTTTTTTAAAGGTTTAAGCGATTATAGTAAAGATATGAGTTGATCAATGTTTTTAAGTGATTTATATGACTAAAGTTTTAATAACTGGTGGAGCAGGATTTATAGGCAGCAATTTTGTAAAATATATGCTAGAAAAGTATCCTGATTATGAAATTATTAATTTGGATGCCTTAACATATTGTGGGAATCTTGAAAATCTGGAGGATATTGAAGATAATCCAAATTATAGATTTGTAAAAGGGGATATTCAAGATTCAGAATTGGTTGATGGGCTTGTTAAGGATGTAGATTACATTATCCATTTTGCTGCTGAAAGTCATGTGGATAGAAGTATCGAGGACCCTCAAATATTTATTAAAACCAATGTAATAGGAACTCAAGTTTTATTGAATTGTGCAAAAAAATACAATATTGAAAAATTTTTACAGGTTTCCACTGATGAGGTATACGGTAGCTTAGGCAGTGAAGGTTACTTTACAGAAGAAAGCCCGCTGCAAGCAAATAGTCCATATTCCGCTTCAAAGGCCGGTGCGGATTTAATGGTTAGAGCATATGGTGAAACATTTGGCTTGCCAATCAATATAACTCGCTGTTCCAACAATTATGGTCCTTATCAATTCCCCGAAAAATTGATTCCATTAATGATTTCCAATGCTTTGGAAGATAAGGAATTGCCTGTTTATGGTGATGGTAAAAACATTAGGGACTGGCTTCATGTTTATGATCATTGCACAGCTATTGACCTTGTTCTTCATAAGGGGAAATTGGGTGAAGTTTATAATATTGGAGGCCATAATGAGAAGGAAAACATTGAGATTGTAAAGATCATATTGAAAGAACTTAATAAACCAGAATCTTTAATTAAATTTGTTAAAGATAGATTAGGCCATGATAGACGATATGCTATTGATTCAAGTAAAATAACGGAGGAATTAGGTTGGAAACCTAAATATACCTTTGAAACTGGAATTGTAGAAACAATTCACTGGTATTTGAATAATCAAGAGTGGATGGATAAAGTTAAATCTGGGGAATATCAAGAGTATTATGAAAAGATGTATTCCAAAAAATGAAAAATTATATTAAGAAATGGATTTATTTAATGGTTCATTTGAGCAGTGATCGTATGAAAGTATCGGTAGTAACACCAAATTATAATGGATTGAAATTCTTGAATAACTATTTTGAAACCTTGCTAATTCAAAGTAGATTCATTGAAGAGATCATTATAATTGACAATGCATCTGCTGATGGAAGCATAGAATTTATAGAGGAATTCATAAACAGTTCCAACTACCCAATAGACATTGTTCTTATAAAAAATGAAGATAACTTTGGTTTTGCTCCTGCAGTCAATCAGGGGATTATGGCTGCCAAGAGTGAATATATCTATTCCGTAAATAATGATGTGGAATTGGAGTGGAATGCCTTGGAAGAGATTATTAAGGCAATGGATGAGTCTATGGAATTAGGAGAGAATCCTTTTTCAATCCAATCAAAGATGATTCAACATCATAACAGAAGCCTGATAGATGATGTTGGGGATGAGTACACTATCCTTGCTTGGACTAAAAAGATTGGTGATGGTCAGCCGGCAGAGAGATATAATGAAAAGAGGGAAATATTTTCATCTTGTGCTGGGGCAGCATTATATAGAAAATCGGTTTTGGAGGAAATCGGGTCTTTTGATGAAAATTTCTTTGCATATGTTGAGGATATAGATTTATCTTACAGGGCTCAAATATATGGTTATAAAAATTTTTTATGCCCAAATTCAATTGTTTACCATTATGGAAGTGCCACAAGCGGCAGCAGATATAATGAATTTAAGATCAGATTGGCAGCTAGGAACAATGTATTTCTAATTTATAAAAACTTCCCAATCATTCAAAAGATAATCAATTTTATATTTTTATGCATTGGATTTTTAATAAAATACCTTTTCTTTGTAAAGAAAGGCTATGGCTCTATTTATTTAGATGGCCTTAAAGAAGGATTAAAAAATAGAAATAAATTAAATAAAACTCCATTTTTAAGAAAAAATTGGAAAAATTACTTTAAATTAGAATGGAAACTTATAAAAAATACTTTTACTTATTTAAAGAAATAATTGTAGGTTAGGTGTAAAAATGAGAAAAATAGATTTATCAATTATCATTGTTAATTACAATACATTTAAATTAACAAAGGAAACAATTGATTCCTGTTTGGCTGAACCTACTCATTATACTTATGAAATCTTTCTTGTAGACAACAAGTCAACGGATGACAGTTTGGAAAAACTTGAGGACTATTTCAAGGATGAGATTTCAAGAGGGACTATAAAGGTCATAGCAAACAGCCATAATGATGGTTTTGCCAAGGCCAATAATTTAGCTATTGAACAGGCTGAAGGAGAGTATATCCTTCTTTTAAACTCAGATACACTCATTAAAGAAGCTACAATTGACAAATGTATGGACTTTATCACAGAAGGCATACATGCCGATGTTGGAGCATTAGGCTGTAAGGTCTCACTTGCCGACGGATCTCTTGATAAGGCATGCAAACGCAGTTTTCCAAATCCCATAAACTCATTTTATAAATTATTCCACATTAAAACAGACAGTGGAAAGGATGACTATAATTTGGATAACTTGGATGATGACGGCGTTTATGAAATAGACTGTTTGGTTGGAGCATTCATGCTTGTTAGAAAAACCACAATTGATGACATCGGCCTTTTGGATGACACATTCTTTATGTATGGCGAAGACATTGATTGGTGCTATAGAATAAAGCAGGCCGGATGGAAAGTCGTTTATTTCGGTGAAGCGGAGATAATCCATTATAAGGGAGCAAGCAGTGAAGATGAAAAGTCCAAAAAAAGAAATCCAAAGATCATCTATGAATTTTATAGGGCGATGTATATTTTCTATAAGAAGCATTATACCAAAAAATACAACATTTTTCTAAACATTGCAGTCTATATTGGAATAGCCCTATTGCTGGCTGTCAATTTAATTAAAAATCTTTTCAGATCTTAAATAGTATTTTCTTCTTTTTCCTTTTTATCACTATTTATAACTTTTTTTCACTTTTTTTATTTATTATATAAAACAATAGGTAATTTTATAAATAATAGCTTTTAAATCTATTATTGTATAAACAATAGTTATAGATTGTATTATTGTTAACTATGCTTTAATTTAGATTTATTGAAAACTATAAAATAATTTTGAGTGGTTAAATGATAAGAGAAAATCAAAGAATTTTAAATGCAATATTGATTATAATAGACATTTTAGTCATTCTGTTTGCATTGGTTTTAGCTTATTATGTAAGATTCAAAACCACCATATTTGGTCCTTTAGGGGAATCCTTACCGTTTCAAGATTATTTCATATTCACTATTTTATGCATTATTCCTACATATCTTCTTTTATACTACTTCTTTGGTTTATATAAGCCATTCAGAAATAAATCTTCAATATTGTCTGGTGCAGAGGACATAATCAAATCAGACATTATGGCCTTCATTATTTTGGTTGCTATTCTGTTCGTTATCAAACAGCCAGATTTCTCAAGAATAATGCTATTCCTCTTAAGCTTATTTGGAATGATTCTTGCAATTCTTGAAAGGGCTCTTGTAGTCTTGGTCTTAAGATTCATGAGAGTGAACAATCATAATCTTAAGCATATGCTTATTATTGGAGATAATGAGTTGGCATTTGCCTTTGCTAGGAAAATTAAGTCCAGAACCTATTTAGGGTATAATATAGCAGGATTTTTAGGAAGAAAGGAGCATTTAGGAAAGACATTTGAAGGAATTAAGTTCATCGGGACCTTTAATGATTTGTCCAATGTCTTGAAAACCCATAAATTTGATAGAGTAGTCATAGCTATCCCATTAAAGTATTATTATCATTTGAATGAAATCGTGGACGCATGTGAAGAAGAGGGAATTAAGGCAGAAATTATTCCAGATTATTATAAGTATCTTCCAGCGAGACCTTCTGTTGACATGTTGGATGACCTTCCAATCATCAATATACGCTATGTTCCTTTGGATGATGCATTCAATAAGTTCAAAAAGATCATTGAAGACTATTTTGTAGCTATTGTTGCAATTATCATTACCTCTCCAATCATGCTTATAACAGCTATTGCAATTAAAATAGAATCTCCTGGCCCAATTATCTTCAAGCAGGAAAGGATCGGATATAATGGAAAGCCATTCATGATGTATAAATTCAGAAGCATGAAGGTTCAGGATGAAAGTGAAGAGAAATCACAATGGACAACTGAAGATGACCCAAGAAAGACAAGAGTGGGATCATTCATCAGAAAGATGAGCATAGACGAGTTGCCACAGTTCTTCAATGTTTTGAAAAGGGAGATGAGTGTAGTTGGGCCTCGTCCAGAAAGACCATATTTTGTTGAGAAATTCAAGAAGGAAATTCCAAAATATATGGTTAAGCACCAAGTAAGGCCAGGACTTACTGGACTAGCTCAAGTCAATGGTTATAGAGGAAACACTTCAATCAAAAAACGTATTGAATATGATATTCGTTATGTAGAAAACTGGAGTTTAGTTTTAGATATACAGATCATGTTCAGAACTGTTTTCAGAAGAAGCAAGAATGCGTATTAACCCATCTTTCCCCAAGCTTTTCCAGCCCTTCGGGCTGCAAAACCTTGACCAAAACTCTTTCCAAACTTTTTTGTGATAAAAGTTTGATTAAAATCTTTTCACTATTTGGGAGTGATTGCCTTTTTGCACTGATTTTTTTATATTATCTTTTTATATTAATTTTTTAAAACAATTATAGTTTACTTATTTTATATTTAAATTGTTATATTTGCTTAAAATTGGTTAATTAAGATTATTATCAATTATTATAATGAAAAAAAGCATATATTTATATATTTTATCAAATAATTGATTATTACAGACTTAATTTTTAAAATCAACCTATGATATTTAAGTAGTGAAATGGGGACGAATATTAAAAAAATATTATAAAAATATTATAAAAATATTATAAAAATATTTTAAAAATATTTTAAAAATATTAAAAAAACAATAAAAAATATCTTAAAAATATTTTAAAAATATTAAAAAAATAACTTTTATAAACTACAAAGTTTTAATATTTGTACTGAAATCCTT
>JADLKP010000100.1 GCA_016838945.1 Methanobrevibacter sp. | reverse complement strand
AATCACTTCCTTTTTTAATTTTTATTTTTGATTATTTTTTAATTATTTTTTCACTATTTTCTTAATTTCTCCATTAGAGATTTTCATAGAAATCATAATAATTTTTTCATGATTTTATTACATGTACTTCTTGCATGAAATTTCATGTTCTTTCATGCATGGCATGAAAAATTTTTTTATTTTCAGCTATTTTTCACAAATTTTCTTTTATTTTTTGATTTTTATTATAAAATTGCTTTAATTTTTATATAATTTCTAATAATTTCTAATAATTTTATAATAAGGTTTATAAAGACATAAAACATATTATTAAATATGATTATCAAGACTGGGAAAATTAATAAGTCAAGAGGTAATATTAGTCTCACAATTGGTAAGGAAGACGTTAAAAAACATAATCTTGAAGAGGGAGATTTTGTCATTCTGACCCCTCAGGAATATGAAGATTTGAAGGCTTCTTCTGAGATTGAAGTTTCTACTTTAGAGGTAATCCCAGATGATGAAGCAGTTGTTAAATTAGAATATGATCTTAAGGAAGCGAAGTCAAAGGAAAAGATTCTTTTTTCAAAGGTTGAGGAATTGGAAAACATCAATCTTGAGCTCACCACCAAATTGTCTCAGATTGAAAAGGCCAATTACATCAACAGCAGTGTCTTGTCTGATGAGGAATCCAATTCTCTCATTGATGAAGTCAAGAAATTGAATGGAGACATCGATGACTTGAACACTGAAATAAAGCAATTGAATAAGGATTTGAATGAATCAAATGAAGAGAGAATCGAATTATTGCAGGACATGAATGTCTTGAAGACCAAGATGAGCTTTGATGCAAGCGAATTGTCAAGACTCCGTGAAAGGGAAGACAAGCATAAGGAAATCATTGAGATCATTCTCAGAACCAATAGGAACATGCTTGATGAAGTCGTAAACAAGACATTGTCTGCTACCATCAATGAAATCAATAAGGAATTAGGGGAAACCAGTATCATAAGAAGAATCAGAGGATTGACCATTGTCAAAGAACCTGAAATTCATAAGGCAAACATCTCTAAAAACGCTTATAACCAGTTAGAGGAATTGGTTCCTGAAGATTATTTCCTTGAAAGCGGCGAATAATCCGATTGATTTTTTAATTCTAATCCAAATCTTTTATTTCCTTAGTCTATTTAATCAAAGAATTCAATATTCGTCATATTTATATAGTTTATTGTTAGGGTATCAAAAATGGTGATTCTATGGAAGAAGTCCAATTTGATGAGGAAGGAATTAAATTCAGATATTTAAGTAATTGGAAAGAGCAAAATAAGGAAATGCTCGGCCCAAATTGTATTAAGGCTTTAGTGAAGGTTGTGGAAGAAAACCCTTCCACCATCACAGTATACAAGAATGATGCTGGTGAAGTTACTGCAGTTGCACAGATTGAAGATGCATTTAAGGAAACCTTTGAGTCTCAAGGATGGACCATTGTTGAATCAAGAATCTTGAACCTTAATGGTATGGCTGTGTATAATATCATTACAAGTGCGGAAGAAGGTGGAAAAACCTTAGAAAACAACACTTCTGTCTTAATCAATGATGGAAGCATGTATATATTTGAATTGATGCACTTTAAAGAGTTTCCATATGCTTATAATGATTACTTGGCCATTATGGATTCTATTGAATTTCCAAACTTTAAAACAAACTTTTAGAAAAAGTTTGATCAAAATATTTTTCAGGTTGTTTTCAAGCATTTTATTTTTTTATTTATTTATTCATTTTCCTTTATTTAGGGAAATATTCTATTTTTTTTTTTATTTTATTGATTTTTTAAAGGAGTTTCACAATGTCTAATATATTTAAAAATGATGAATTGACTTTCAAATATCCAAACAATTGGGAATTGCTTGATGTAGAGGATATTGAAAACTGCATAGCTGTGCTTGACTGTGACAGCAAATTCAGCAGAGTTATGATATTCAAGTATCCGCAGGAAGGGTTATCCTTAGAATACCTTAAGAATGCCATTGAAGACATTCCGAGAGAGGACAGTTTGATTGTAGAGGATTCTCATTTGACAATTATTGGAAACAAGGAAACTCATGAACTCATTGCAAAGGATTCTAGTCATGAACCTATCTTAAACACTCATTCTCTCTCAACAATCAATGATAGGGATGCATTTAGCTTCAATTTCCTTGCTTTTGGAGAGGATAATCCTGATAAGGATGGGTTTATGATGATGTATAAGACTTTAGAATTCCTATGATGTTCCAGTGAATGGAGATTAATTTTTTCTATTTTTTGATAATATGGCTTTAAAGAAAGAAAAGGAATCCCTTAGAAAATCAATTTATGATAAATTGTTTAAGGAAGGACAATCCCTTAGACCTAATGGGGATTATGGCAAGATTCCTGATTTTAAGGGTAAGGATATTGCAGCTGAGCTATTGGCAAGTACTGATGAATGGAAACGATCAGAAACTATTTTTTGCAGTCCTGATTCTGCTCAGATTCCAGTTAGATATCTTGCATTGAAGGAAAATAAGAACCTGATTATGGCAAGCCCTAATCTTGAGCATGGCTATCTCTATTTGGAAGGAAATAAATTTAATGGAAAAGAGGAAGATGCGTCAACTAAAGAGGGTGCTTTCAAGCATTGTTCAAGATTCTTTGATTTCGGTGGTGAGGAATCATTTGAAATAGCTATTGATATGGTGGTTGAAGGTTCTGTAGGTGTAGATAGGCTTGGAAACAGAATTGGAAAGGGAAAAGGATTTGCAGATAGGGAAATCGAAGATCTTTTCAATAAGACTCTGATTGATGAGAACACTCCTTTAGTAACCACCATCCATCCATTTCAGTTGGTTGAGCATGTTCCAATGGAAGGCCATGACAGGAAATTGAACATGATTGTCAGCACTGATGAGATTATTAGAATTTAGAAATTGGAGATGGTTGTTCCTATTGATGAAAAGATATAATTTGGCTTTTCATTAATTATTTTATCATAAAAAATTGCAATTTAAATTCATTTGTAAATTTTCAAACTTTTTTTAAATAGTTATATATGGTTTATTTTTTTATTAAATTTCTTAAATTGCTTTAAAATTGAAATATTTACTTTAAATTTTAGTAAAGCTTTTATACTTTAATTTACATACTATTTTTGAAAAATAGGATATTTCATATGATTTATTTTTTCATACTTAATAGCGATTTTTCATTATGAGGTGATAATTTGAATTTAAATGAAGGCATCAAGTTTTCAAAAACGGATTCTCTTCAAAATTGTGATAAGTTTGGGAATCAATGTTTTTTAAATAATTATAAGAATAATTTTTTAAAGACTTGCAGTGAGGATAAAAATATTTTTCTTGAAAAGAGATATGTTTCTAATTTGCCTATGTTTCTTAAAGAAAATTTTAAACTAACAAAAAATTTTGATGAGGTTTTTAACTATTTAATGGTTAATTTGGACCTGATAGGAGTATTATATAGGTTAACTAATTTATTTGAAAAGGAGTTTCCCAATTGTGATTTGGAGATTAGTTTTGTTTATGAATTTAATGGGCCTGTATTAGCTGTTTTTGTACATACATATATTAATGGATTCGAAGCTAGTGATAGATTAAGAAATATAGAAAATGCAATTTATGAAAATAGTTATGATTTGTTTGACAGGCTTTTTGTATCTGCAATTTTTCATTAAATCTTTTCTAAGAGGAATATGATGAATTTTGAGGATGATTTTAATTGGAGAGAATTTTATTATTTAGCAGAAGACCTTGCTATGAATCATAATGATGAATCATCTTATAGGACTGCCATTGGAAGATATTACTATGCTTCTTTTGGGACTGTACGAGATTTTATCTTAACCAATAATTTATATCGTAATGAAAAAAGTGAATTTATTATGAAGTCTAATAGTGGAAAAGTCCACCAGGAAGCTAGGGACATTTTTTTACACTTTAATAAGCATCGAAATGACTCTTTAGGTAAGAATATAGCAACAGATTTAAATCATTTAAGAAAATCTCGTAACTCTGCAGATTATAATGCTGTTTTTGATTATGAAAAAAATAGCATAGATTTATGTAGGTCCAGAGCAAATTCTATTTTTAAGAATTTAGAGGAATTCTGATTTTTAGTTTTTTATAGATTTTTTATCATATCTTATCAATGCTAAAAATTTTAGAAATATTTATTAATCTATAAAACTAAAATAGTTTTAAGTAGTTTAAACTACTTAATAAAATTCTTATTTATTAAGAATTAACACATGTGTTAAAAAAATTTTAGGTGATTATATGGCAGATTTAAAAGGTACTAAAACCGAAGCTAACTTAGCTGCAGCTTTTGCTGGAGAATCTCAAGCTCATGCTAAATATCAATATTTTGCAAGTAAAGCTAAAAAAGAAGGATATGTACAAATCCACGATATCTTTATGGAAACTTCCAAAAACGAAAAGGAACATGCAAAAATCTGGTTCAAACTTTTACACGATGGAGAAGTTCCAGACACTATTGCTAACTTAAACGCAGCAGCAGATGGTGAAAACGAAGAATGGACTGCAATGTACAAAGAATTCGCTGAAACCGCTAGAGAAGAAGGTTTCGATGAAATCGCAGGCTTATTCACTATGGTTGGAAACATCGAAAAAGAACACGAAGAAAGATACAGAGCTTTACTCGCTAACGTTGAAGGCGAAACCGTATTCAAAAAAGAAGAAGAAATTGAATGGAAATGTATCAACTGTGGTCACATAATTCAAGGAACTGATGCTCCTGTTATTTGCCCAGTATGCAAACACCCACAATCTTACTTCGAAGAAAGAGCAACCAACTTCAAATAAGTTGATCAATTTTCGCTATTAATGATTTCATTAATAGCATTTTTTCTATTTTTTTTAATTTTGACTGTTTTTTGACTTTAACTATTCTAACTCATTTTAAAAATTGATAAATGCATTTGGTGATTAGGTGTCTCGAGATAAAAATGGTTGTCAAGTTGATGATGATTGTTCCAACGGTACTTGTGCACCAGTAAGCCCATTTTCAAAAGAGGGCATTTTATTTTTGATTTTTATAGCAGCTTTATTAGTCATTCTATTTCTTGCATTGAATGCATATGGGTATCTTTAGATGGATTTTAGGGGATTATTATGAAGGACATGTGGGGATTGACAGTTAGAGGAATCTGTGAATACAATGATAAGATATTGCTTCTTAAGCTAAGGTCCATTTCAGCCCATGATTCTGGCAAATGGGAAATTCCAGGTGGAAAGGTTAAAAAGAATGAGTTCTTTGATGATGCTTTAAGAAGAGAGTATCTGGAGGAAACAGGTCTTGAGATAGAAATAGATTCCCTATACAATGCAATTCAAAAGAATTACACTGCCTGCAAAACAGGAGAAAGCATAAAATCCATCCAGCTTATCATGAAAGTAAGTGTAAAAACTGATGAAGTTGCAATAAGTGATGAGCATGCTATGTATGGGTGGTTCACTAAGGAAGAGATTAGGGACATGATTGCAAATAATGAATTGACTCCTCCAGCAATTGATGCTTTTTGTAGATAAGTGTTGTTTTAATTAATTCTCTTTTTAATATTTTTATATGTAATTTTTTAGCTATCTTTTTTTATTGGTTTTAGGCTATTTTTTAAATTATTTTAATTTTTTAGCTATTTTTTTTAGTTTTAGGCTATTTTTTAAATTATTTTATTCTATTTCCTTATCTTCCAGCATTTCCTCTTCAATCTCTTTCATCAGATCTTCGAATTCACGCTCTTCATCAAACAATGCCAAGAAATCATCAATGCTTATCTTGTATTCATTTTCTGAACTTGGATTGATGATGATCTGGTCAAAGCTATCCTGTATGGGGATTATGGATTTGCATAAGTCTCTCATGAACAATGATCCGACTGTTGTATTCAAGTTGACGTCATGAATGTTTTCCTCATCTGTAAAGATAGGTATGACCTTTATTCCATTAGGGCCGACAAATGATTTCAAATGGAATTTGACCTCTTTGTTTATTTCATTCAATCCATCAAGATTCATGTTTTCAAGGTCTAATGAATCCAGTTCTATTTGAAGGGGAACCAATAGTTCCGATTTTCGAAGTTCATTAAGGAAATGCTCATTTTCCTCTTCGCTCATTTCGGATTGGTTTTTCATTAATGATTCAAGCTTAGTGTTGAAAAGTAAACTCATTCTATCACATTTTAATATATTATATGTCCTGCTCTATAAGATTCAATTCATCATTATTTTGTTTTTTTTTCTAAAAGTTATTCTTGTCTAAAAACTCATCAAAATCTATTTTGTAGGAGTCTACGCTGTATGGATTGATTACAATATAATTGAAATCCATATCAAACTGTGCCAAGATGATTGAGAGTTCCATCATGTTGACAGCTATTGATTTGATTTGGTACCCTGCCTTCTCCAATTCGTTTGTATCTGTAAATAGGTATATGTTGCGGTCTCCATTCTCTTCGTCAAAGAAACCTATCTGCAAATCAAGTGTATCCCCATCCTCCAATGAATCTTCATCCCCAACTGCTATCACTGGAATAAAGAGCTCTGACTTTAGAAATTCCTTATAGAACATGTCCGGGTTCTGCTCTATTTTAACCCTTGATTTTGATTTCAATAGTTTTTTAAGTTTTTTATTTTTTAAGGTTGTCATTTCAATCAATTGATTTTATATTTAAAGTAGTATAAATTTTTTATTTATTTTATATATTTGATTTATATGTAAATATAATTTAGAAATCTTTTTATATTGATTAGTATATATTAATAGTGCGATATGATTTCGCAGATATGAGGTGAAGTTTTGTATATTGAAAATAGAATTTATTCCAAAGAGTATTCTGTTGTTAAATTAGATATGCTAAAAGCACCAATGGACCATTATAGTGGTCTTCATATTAGGAGGGTGAGAAAAACTTAATGCATGGGTTTTCTTAGGTGATTGCCAAGATCAATATGGTCTGTCCTAATAGAATCTGTTCTGCTGAAGAGCTTAATGAAGCTTTTGTTAAAGTGGGAGGTGTATTAAGGGATTGGGAATATGATAGGAAATTCTTCAAATCTATCAAAAAGATAGATAAATCTGTTTTGGAAAAATTCCTAAAACAAATAAAGAAGATCTTTGAAAATCCATATGTAGGCAAGAATATGGCTCATAACCGTAAAGGTCAATTGGAGCTTTATGTTGCTGACACATTCAGATTGTATTATTCCTATATCGAAAAAGATGATAAGATTGTGTTTCTTGAGTTTTCTCGAAAGAAACATCAATAACCAATCTTTTTAAGTTTGGTCCAATCTTTTCTTTTTCTTTTTCTTATCTTTCATTTTTTGATATTTCTAAGTAACTTTTTTATATTTCTGACTATTTTTAAATGGTTATATTGAACTTATTTTAACAAATAAGCATAAATTCATATCTGTTTTTTTAAATCATCATTTTTATTCATTATTTTTTAATTTAGCTTCGTAAGTAAGCACTTACATTCGAGAATCTTTATATATTGCATTTTACTATTTAATATTATCAGGGATAAAATATAATTTTATGCATTAAGTTTTATAGAATAATATTTTGCCCTTGAAAAAATTTAAAGGAGAAAAAATGAATCGTATAGTATTAATTTCAATTTCATTATTACTTTTAGTAATTGGTATTGGTTGCGCTGCTGCAGCTGATTTGAATGATGATGCTAGTTTAGCATCAGGACTTGGTGGCGGTGGAGCTGATGGTCCTTTATATTCTCATGATACTCTTGAATGTAATAATGGGCCTGCTCTTGAGTCTCATGATACTCTTGAATGTAATAATGGGCCTGCTCTTGAATCAAAACCTGATCTTTGGGCTGAGTTATAATAACAGTTTAGATATTTTATCTAAACATTTTCTTTTTCTATTTTCCTATTTTTTTTTTTATCTTG
>JADLKP010000099.1 GCA_016838945.1 Methanobrevibacter sp. | reverse complement strand
GTCTCCATAAAGTATTTATAATATGAATATTATAAAAACAAACAGGTAGCATATATGAAATGTATATGCAATAGTTTGGCGTATACACAGATGTTAGCGGTTATTGTAAAAAAAAATAAAGATAGTATAAACTTAAATTTACGACATGAAGACAATTGCATTTATTAACATGAAAGGAGGAGTTGGAAAGACAACTTCAGTTGTAGAGATTGCAACAATTTTAGCAAAAGAACATAGAAAAAAAGTTCTAGTAATCGACTTAGACCCTCAAACAAATTGTACATTTTCATTTATAAAAATTGAAGCTTGGGATAAATTAAAAACAAATGCAACAATTGCAGATGTCTTGGGAATGAATCGAGGATTTAGCACCAGAGATAAAGAGTATGAGATAAAAGATGCAGTACTGAAAAATGTTTTGGGAATAGTCGGCTTAGACTTAATACCATCGCATTTGGAACTGACTTTTCTTGATTTAGAGTTAGGCGGTGTGGCTGGGAGAGAACAAATATTAAAAAAACAACTTGATAAAATAAAAGATGATTATGAATATGTTTTAATTGATTGTCCCCCTAATCTAACTTTAGCTCCCCAGAATGCACTTGTTGTAAGTGACTATATTATAACTCCTGTTGTTCCTGAAATCTATCCTTCAATTGGTTTACCGTTACTAATAAATCGTGTAAGAAGCCTAAAAAGAAGTATTCCTCAATGTAATGTTGAATTCTTAGGCGTCATTTTTACTAAAGTAAAAAGTAATACCAGAATCCATACTCAACAATTAGATGCAATCAGGAAAACAAGCGTTGAATTAGATGTTTATACTTTTCAAACTATTATTCCTGAGACCGTTAGAATAAGTGAAGCTGCTGCGAACAACAAACCTGCTTATCTTGTAAACCCAAATGCAGATGGTGTTGAATCATATAAAAATTTAGTAAAAGAAATTCTTTTAAAAATTAATGAGAATGAATAATCATATAGAAATATTAGAAACCATACTTAAGGAATTGTCAATTTTTGAGAAACGAGGTTTAGATACATCATCTTTGAGAATGTTTATCAAAAATTATAAATCATTTGAAAAACTCAATAAACAAGAGTCAATAAGTCAAATGGAACTTCCTTTTGAAAAGAAGTTAGAATTAATCAAATCTTTTTTACAAGACAAGAAAGCATTTCCACGGATAAATGATATTATTGACTTTGCAAATAATGAATTAAAAATTGAGTTTAAAGACCAAAAGGAATCAAGACCGGTTACTATAGATCGAATTATTTCACGAATCGAGAAGAATCCCGAATTGAAAGAGATATTGAAAAATGCAGTTTTGAATATCCGTAACAAGAAAATTCATAACAGCAAGACTAAGAAAGATTTAATTACTTCTGAAACATTCAATCGTTGGGCAGAGATAATAAAAAACATATAGTATGAACGCCAAAATCCTATTAAATGCAAACGAAGATATTCCACTATATTTAGATGACTTCAAAACATTCTGGCAACAAACTATCGGCAATTGTAGCGATGATGTACTTACTGACATTTATCATTCTACTTTGATTTTCAGAAATTGGAAGTTTGGTTTATTCGAAATAACAGGGAATAATGTCATTGAGATACTTAATGAACTTCATGAAGATGTAAATTCATCTTTTTATCAAACATTATTCGGACTTTATCGCTCAGCTCACATGCATCTTAGAAGTTGTATTGAATTGTCAATGCAATATCTATATTTTTTGGAACACCCAGTTGAATATACATTATGGCAAAATGGTGATTTTGTTATAAAACATGACAGAATCACAGAATATTTAAAACAACATCCAAGAATTAAATCTCAAGAGTTGGATGATGTAATAAACAATATTACTAAACATTGGAAAATGCTCTCGAAACATATACATGGTGAAGCTCCAATATATTTTCAAAGTGAAAAAGAATCAAGAAAAACAAATTCATTTCGTGCTCAGGATTTTGGTGTATGGAAGTCAAATTTCATGAAAACAACATATTATGTTAACAAACTTATGTTGATGTATTTTAAGAATGACTTAGTTCGTATTCCGGTTCAGAACAAAACTGTTTTGTTGAGGAATATTAAAGACGCTGACTACGCTATTCTTGGAATATTGAAAGACTAACGACAAAACAACAAACCGCTAACATGCACTAAGCGCAACCCTATCGGGTTTGCCGCTTAGTGCCATCCGTTGGGCACAAGGCTACGAAACCAGAGACGACAGCGATAAAATGGAGAAATTTTTGTTTCCCGACACACGAAAAAAGAGAAAGGATTGCCGACCCACAAAGCATAAGTTTGGCAGCCCTTCCCTGCAAGCTTCGCTTCGCTGCCAAACACATGCTTTTTTTTACCACCGCGCGCAGATTGAGCGGAATTTGTACCAATTATTGAACAGAAAATTGTTAATTTGCGAGATTATTAAATAAGGATTTTAGAATATGCAGAACTTACAAAACGAACTGATAAATATACTCCAACACGAAGATGCTTTGGTAGTTGACGGACAACTAAACAAAAACAAGATTGTTGAAATGGCATTACAAGTTGACCCGAAACTGATTACGCATTTAATAAAGCACGATACATTTAAAAGCCACTTTTTTACCGATGTAGAAGGTGTTTTGGTATTCGACAAAATTAAATTTCAGCGTTTTGTAAACAATAAATCTTTTTTGCCCGACAGCTACACCGCTTTTAAAAACAAGATTGGTTTAACAATTAACGATGAAACAACAGACAATTACATAACCACTAAAAACGATGTAGTGTTGGCATGGCCACATAAAGACTGTGTTTTGGAAGGCGGACAAACCAAAGAAGACCAAAAACGAAACGAAATATTTTGGAACGAAACCCTTGCACCTGATGAAATTGACCGACTGCTTGACCCTAAAGTATTTACCAACTGGAAAAAATATGACCAACAAGGTGAACACGAAGTAACAGAAATAATCGATAACGACAACCTGATAATTAAAGGAAATAACTTATTGGCTCTTGCTTCTTTGAGAAAGCGTTATTCAGAAAGAGTAAAACTTATATATATAGACCCTCCATATAATACTAGTGGAGCGGCAAATACATTTAGTTACAATAACACATTTAATCATTCAGCTTGGCTTTCTTTCATGAAAAATAGATTGGAACTAGCCAAGAAATTATTGAAAAAAGATGGAATTTTGGTAGTAGCAATTGACCATTTTGAATTATTTTATTTAGGGGTTCTGCTAGATGAGATTTTTGGCAGAGAAAACAGAATGGGTGTTGTGTCTGTAGTTCATAATCCCGGTGGACGACAAGATGACAAGTTTTTTCCAACTGCACATGAAAACATGCTGTTTTATGCAAAAGATATTACAATAACCAAAATAAATACTTTAGGAATATCAGAAGATAAAACCTCTCAATTTAAATTCAATGATAAATGGGGTAATTATAAATTAAGAGGTTTTAGACGTAGCGGAAGTAATTCCCTTAGAACTGACCGACCAGGTTTATATTATCCAATTTTTTATAACGAACATACCAATAAACTTAGTTTAGAGAAAACAAATCCATTTGATATAGAATTGTTACCCATTGATGAAAATGGAACTGAAAGATGTTGGCGATGGGGAGAGCAAACATTTCTCGAAAAATTAGAGAAATACATCGAAATCAAAAAAACTAAGAATGGCTATGAATTATATACAAAAGAACGAGAATCTGATTATCAAGGCGAAAAAGCAAAAACAATATGGAACAAGCCATATTATACAGGTCAGACTGGCACAAATGAGTTGAAGAATGTGTTTGGGAAAAAAGCATTTAGTTATCCTAAATCTCCTTACTTAATCAGAGACGTAATACAAATTACAACTGAACCCAATGATTTAATTCTAGATTTCTTCGCAGGAAGTGGAACAACAGCAGCAGTTTCACTTACAATGGGGAGAAGGTTCATCGGAATTGAGCAAATGGATTATATTGAAAAAGTACCTGTTTCAAGGATATATAAAGCAATTGAAGGTGATTCTACTGGTTTCTATGAAGATATGGATTGGCAAGGTGGAGGCTCTTTTTTATATTGCGAGTTAACAAAACAAAACCAAACTTATGCCGACCAAATTTTAGAATCCGACAGCAAAGAAAAGCTAATTGCCGTTTGGCAACAAATGAAAGACAAAGCCTTTTTGAGTTACCAGTTCGACAAACAAAGTTTTGATGAACGCATTGATGCATTTAAAACCCTTTCACTCGACGACCAAAAGAAATTCTTGCTTGAAGTTCTGGATAAAAACCAGTTGTATGTGAATTATTCGGAGATAGCAGACGAAACTTATGGGATTTCAGAAGCCGATAAAAAACTTAACAAACAATTTTATAACATTCTATAATCCACTATGGCAGAAGAACGTTTAGATAAAACCTTTGATGTTTTGGTGGAGAATGAAGTTATTGAACTTGTTCTGCCTGAAAATATCAAACAAAATTTACGATACGAAGCACGACCTTATCAGATTGAGGCATTTGCACGTTTTACCTATTATCTCAACAAATACAAGCACCGTCGAAAACCAAGCCAGTTGTTATTTCACATGGCAACAGGTAGCGGAAAGACTTTGATTATGGCAGGTGCAATTGTGGAGCTTTACAAAATGGGCTACCGCAATTTTATTTTCTTTGTAAACACCGATACCATAATCCGTAAAACCAAAGAAAACTTTTTAAATTCGGCATCGCTGAAATATTTGTTTGCACAGCAGATAAACATTAACAATCAACCTGTTTCGGTTCGTGAAGTGGATAATTTCGAAAGCGTAAACGACAACGATATAAATATTCATTTTTCAACCATACAAGGCTTACACTCCCGATTGAACACCCCACGGGAAAACAGCGTAACATTTGAAGATTTTGCCAACAAAAAAATAGTTCTGATTTCGGATGAAGCCCACCATGTAAATTCACTTACCAAGCAAAAACTAACAGGCGAGGAACTGGAAGTTGAGCGTTCGTGGGAAAATACCATTACACGCATTTTTGATTCCAATTCTGATAATGTAATGTTAGAATTTACAGCCACATTGGAACTTTCGCACCCTTCCGTTGCAGCAAAATACAACTCAAAACTGCTTTTCGATTACGACCTTAAAAAATTCCGTGAAGATGGTTATTCTAAAGAAGTAAAAACCCTGCAAGCCGACCTTGAAGCGGTTGACCGTGCATTGGAAGGAATAATTGTAAGCCAGTATAAAAAGAAAGTGTTTTCTAAACATGGTTTGCTGATTAAACCTGTGGTAATGATGAAATCGAAAACCACGGCAGAATCGGCAGAAATGGAACAGCAATTTAAAGACAAAATACAAAACCTTTCAGAATCGGACATTAACAAAATCAGAGGATTAAAAGGCAATGAAACCCTGCAAAAAGCTTTTCAGTTTTTTGAGGAATCAAAAATTTCAACTACCAACCTGATTGATGAATTAAAAGATGATTTTTCGGAGGATAAAATCATTTCGGTAAATTCAAAAAACGATACAGACGAAAAGCAAATTGTCATTAATACCCTTGAAGCAAAAGATAATGAATATCGGGTTGTATTTGCCGTTGATAAGCTAAACGAGGGTTGGGACGTTTTGAACCTTTATGATATTGTACGTTTATATGAAACACGAGATTCGAAAGGAGGGAAACCAGGGAAAACAACCGTGCAGGAAGCACAGTTAATTGGTCGTGGTGCAAGATATTTTCCGTTTAAGATTTCAGAAGAACAGCCGCTTGACCAACGAAAATTTGATACCGACCTTGAAAATGAAATGAGGATTTGCGAAGAACTGCATTATCATTGTTCTCACAATCCAAGATACATACAGGAATTAAACACCGCTTTACAAGAAATTGGAATTGTTCCAAAGGAGAAGAAAGAGGTTTTTCTTGAACTGAAAGACGATTTTAAAGAATCGAAATTTTATAAAACGGGTTTTGTATTTATTAACAAAAAAGTTGAGAACGACCCACAATTAAATTTTGAATATCAGGAACCAGCAATTCGTAAAAAACATGAATACAAATTACGGACATTGGCAACTGCAGAATCTGTAATTTTTACCGAGCAGGAAACCAAACAAGTTGACCGTAAAACACAATTATACAAACCGATACTTTGGGATAAAGTGATATTGAAAAAGGCAATGAATAAAATTCCTTTTTATCACTTTAGCAGTATGAAACGCTATTTTCCATCGGTAAAATCGGTTGATGACTTTATTGCTAAAAAACTGTCTGAAATTGAAGTTGATGTAATCGGACTTGAAAAGGATATTAAAAACCTAACTCCAAAAGATAAATTGAATGTTTGCTTATCGTTCCTGACTTCAATTTCCGAAGAAATTAATCAAACTTTCGGTGATTATCGGGGAACAAAAACATTTAAAAGACAGCCGATTCGTAAAGTGTTCCGAGACAAGAAAATGTATTTTGCCATTGAAGAAAATACCGATAAAGAAACAGGTAAACCAACCATGCGTACCGACATTGACGAAAAATATTATCTTGACTTAAATTCAAGAGATTGGCACGCATACAAAGAAAATTTTGGTTCATCGGAAGAAAAATTATTGGTAAAATTCCTTGATTCGCAGATGGAAGAACTTGAAAACCGTTTCAAAGATATTTACCTGATACGCAACGAGAGATTTTTCAAAATATTTAGATTCAGCGATGGAAAAGCAACCGAACCTGATTATGTACTTTTTATGACAGAAAAGGAAAGCGGAGAAAATCTTGTTTATCAGTTATTCATTGAGCCAAAAGGAACTCACTTGATACTGACAGACGACTGGAAAGAAAAATTCTTTGCAGACATTGAAGAAGAAGCAATTTTGCATGAAAATGATAAAATAAGAATCATTGGAATGCCATTTTATAATAAAACAGAAAGGGAAACGCAGTTTAAAGAAAAATTGACGGAAATAGTAAGTGGATAGCCATCCCTTCGCTTGTATGCACATTGGCAAAACGCACCTAGTCAACGCTCCAACCAAATTTTGCCAAAGAGCATCCAAGCCCTTCCGCACAGAAAGACTACCGACCCTGAAAGAACAAAAATATAGAGCCAAATGAAGCGTAACATCCTGATAATGAGCCAATACTAGTACCTAACATCGTGTATAGCGCATTTGGCGGATAGTGCTAATTTCAAGGGTCTTACATCGAATTAACTTTGTAGCGGTTCGACAGGTTTGTGCTTCGAATCGCCAAACGACACCATACACGAAACCGTTATTTTTTAATTATGTAGTCAGCAAGGTCGTAGCCGTGGTGGGATTGTTGGGGGGTTGCGAAATGCTCCAGGAAGGCGGAGACAGAGAGGTGGAGGGGGAGCTCGCGGTTGATCTGGTCAGCTTTGTGGATCCAACGGTCGAAGCAGCCGGCGTCGGGATAAAGGATGACGGTTTTGTTGCGGAGAACTCTTGATTTTTCGACGTTGAGGCCGTTGAGGTTTCCGGCTGCAAGCCAGTTATAATCGTGGTAGATCATGCTTGCAATCACAGCGGTTTTCTCAGCCTCAACGATCGCTACCGGCTTGTCGGGGTAGAGACGGAGGAGGTGCTCACCAAAATAGCACTGTGAGAGATTGAAGTCGGAGAAGGAGGGGTTGGATTTCTTCAGCTTGTGGTGGACCCAGTTGATGCCACCATATCCGGTTTTGATGCGCCTGCCGGTGGTTGGATTGTACTTCATGATCTTCCCGGTACGGACTTTCCCATGGATATCGACCTGCCAGAATATCACTTCCTTCTTTATCGTGGCACCCAGCAGGTAGTTGTTGGCTGCCTCGGCAATCTGAAGATCGGAGAAATGTTTGTGGAGGAACCGGACGAAGTGGGAGTTGCAAGAGAGGGAGTGTTTCAGGTATTTGTGGGGAATATAGTCGGGTGTTTTTGGTTGGGAGGGTTGAGGTGTAAGAAAGAGTGCACCGGGATCAGGGTATTGGTATAGAGGTCGGGGAACGGTTG
>JADLKP010000098.1 GCA_016838945.1 Methanobrevibacter sp. | reverse complement strand
TAACTTTTTATTTTTTATTTTTATAATATCTAAAGTGTTTATTATGCAATTGAATGAAAACATTGAAGCGATAATTGGAGATCCAAAGAAAGCCATTAAGAGATTGGCTTATCCCACTATTTTATCCATGCTTTTAATGTTCGCAAATAACCTTATTGACAGCATGTGGGTTGCTGGTCTTGGAGCAGGCCCTCTTGCAGCTTTAGGTTTTATCTCCCCATTATTCCTTGTAATCATGGGTTTTGGAGTTGGTATTGGAGCTGGTGCCAATTCATTGATATCAAGGCATATAGGTGCAGAGCGATATGATGATGCAAACAATGCCGCAATGCACAGTATGATACTTGGAATAATCATTTCAATTGTTCTCATGATTTTGGGAATCTTCTTTTTAAAGGATATGCTCCTTCTATTTGGTGCAGGTTCTGTACTTGATTATGCAATGGATTATGGGTTCATAATATTCATTTCAAGCAGCATCATTCTTTTTCCAGCTATTGTTTCAAGTCTCTTTAGGGCTGAAGGAGATATCAAAAGGGCGACATGGCCTTTGGTTTTAAATGCAGTGATAAATCTGATAATTGACCCTATCTTCATTTACTATTTCAATTGGGGAATTAAGGGAGCTGCTCTCGCTACAGTATTGTCCTCACTTGCAAACCTTTTGCTTATGTTATATTGGTATCTGATTAAAAGGGATACCTTCTTAAAATTAAGCTTTAAGAATTATCATGGGAAATTGGAGATTTATAAGGATATTCTATGGGTTGGATTGCCTGCAAGCTGTGAAGAGGTGATCTATTCAATAGTTGGAATTTGCTTTAATTTCCTCATCATGATGACTGCAGGAACTATGGAAGTTGCTATCTTTACAGTTGTCTGGAGATTTGTATCAATTGCATTTCTGCCATGTATGGGGATTGGAATCTCTACAATAACCGTTTCAGGGGTTGCTTATGGTGCTAGAAACATTCAGAATTTCAGAATAACCTTGAATTATTCCACTTTGCTTAGTTTGACAATCACAGCCTTCATTTGTGCGATATTCTTTATCTTTGCCTATCCGATATCCCATGCATTTAATTTCATTTCCGGAAATCCTGAAATGATAGCAAGAACAGCTGAAGTATTGAGGATAATGGTCTTTTATAACCTATTTGTTCCATTTGGTGCCACTGCAGTTTATGTTTATCAGGGTGTAGGTTCCGGATTCAAGTCATTGGTCCTTACACTTCTCAGGGAAATAATCCTAAGTGTTGGACTTGCTTACATATTTGGAATATCATTCAATTGGGGGATATTTGGAGTTTATTTCGGTGCAATAGTGGGTATGATTTTAGGTTGTTTCATTGGTTTCATATGCATTGTAATATATGAGAAGAAATTCAGAAAAGAAGTTGAAAGTTCTAAAAACGATGGTGTTTAAGTATTTTTTAAAAATAGATTTTTGTTTTGTTTAAAATGAGATAAAGAAATAAAAAAATTAAATAAAAAAAGTTTATTTAAAGAAAAAAAGAAAATAAGTTTTAAAATTTATTTAAGCAAAAAAGAAAAAAAAGTTTTGATCAAACTTTTTATAAAAGTTTGTTTTAAGTTTGTTAGTGTAAACCGCAGCCAACACATTCGTGAGCTGCTACACCAATTTCCTGTTCTTCATCAACAATCTCCTGTTTTAATTCCTGAACAGTGACTGATAAAAATGAGTAATCAGGCTTTTCGATTATTGGTGAAATTCCTTTAAAGTAACAGTGGATATTTCCAGTACATGCAATATCGATTAAGATTGGTTCTGGAATCTTAAATCCTTTAAAGTATGCTTCAATATCGTTGATTTGTTCTTTAGGAACTCTAAGGTTAAAGGACATCATATTGTCTTCTTTTGATCTGATTCTTACATAAGATTGATTGACTAATAATTCATTACCGTATTCCTGCTTGAATATAACACAGTCTTCTCTATTTTCCACGTTAGTCCCTCCATAATTTTTGTAAATTAAATTTCAATTATTTGTATTTAGTTTATATTAATGTTTAATATAATATAAACTTTTTTATAAATCATGTTTTTTATTTAAAATTTTTTATAAATTTCTAATTTACTTTTATTAATTGTCAATTAACTACATTAATTAACTTTGTTAGGTTAAAAAAAATGCTTTTTTCTATTTTTTTCATGATTTTACCTCTTATTTACCACAATATTTATATTACTTTAATTATAAATCTATACAATGTTATATATTATATAATTATATAAAATTTTTATAAAATAGAATATTGCTTTATATGAATATAATTATATAAAATATGGCAAATTTAAAACATATTTCTAAATTTAACATATTTATAAATTTAACATATTTATAAATTTATAAAGATAAAATTTATAAGAAAATCTAAAGTGGTTAAAATGAGTGATGTAAATAAAGATATCGGAATGAGAATTAAGGAATTAAGAGAATTGTCCGATATTACAACAGAAGAAATTGCTAAAGAGCTCGATGTTGATGAAGAAACTTATATTTCCTATGAGGAAGGCATTGTAGATATTCCTGCCAGTTTCTTATACCAGATTGCACATATATTTAAGGTTGATTTAGCTTTGATTCTCACAGGTGAAGAAACCCGTATGAATTATTTTGATGTTACAAGAGCAAATAAGGGTTTCGCAGTTGACAGAAGGAAAGAATACAAGTATGAAAACTTATGTAAAAAGTTTATTCATAAAAAGGCCGAAATGTTTATTGTAACTGTTGATCCTAAAGAAGATGCCATTCCTTCTTTAAATGCCCATGCAGGGCAGGAATTTAACTATATTCTTGAAGGAACTGTAAAAATTTTCATTAAGGATAATGAGATTATCTTAAATGAAGGAGATTCCATTTTCTTCGATGCAACTTGTAAACATGCAATGATTGCTTTAAATGGTGAAAAGGCTAAATTTTTAGCTGTAATTATGTAAATTAAATATAAATTGTGAATTAAATATAACATGATTAAACATAAAATTAATTAAATATTGTGTTTGAAAATATAATGGATTGGGCTTATATTCTAGGGGGATATTTGCCAGATTAAAATAGAGTGATATAATGACATCTTTAATAGGAAACTTCGTAAAGAGAGTTGATTTTAAATCGTATAAGGATTTTTACGATAATTTTGAATTTAATGTGCCAAAGGATTTTAATTTTGGATTTGATGTAGTGGATGAATATGCAAGAATAGATCCTGAAAAAATCGCTTTAATTTGGTGTGATGATAACGAGAAAAAGGTATTTACCTTTACAGATATGAAAAAATTATCTAATAAGGCTGCAAACTTCTTTAAATCTCAAGGAATCAATAAGGGAGATGCAGTATTGCTTACCTTAAAAAACAGGTATGAATTTTGGATCTGCATGACTGCGCTTCACAAAATCGGTGCGATAGCCATTCCAACCACACATATGGTAAAGCTTCACGATATCGTTTACCGTGTGGAAAATGCAAGCATCAAAATGGTTGTATCTGTTGAAGAGGACCAATTGATTCCAGATTATGAAGCTTGTGAGAAAGAATTAGGCATCGATCTTAAAAAGGCATTAGTAGGTAACATCGATAAGGAAGGCTGGTTCAATTTTGATGAAGAAATGGCTGGGATGAGTGATGAATTCGAAAGGCCAACTGGTGAGGATGCTACTCATGAATATGAACCATTCCTGATTTATTTCTCAAGCGGAACTACTGGAAACCCTAAGATGGTTGCACATGACCATACTTATGCAATCGGACACTTGATTACTGCAAAATACTGGCATAATGTTGTGGAAGATGGTGTTCACCATACTTCAGCAGACACTGGATGGGGTAAAGCAGTTTGGGGTAATTATTACGGTCAATGGATTGCTGGATCTGCTGTGTTTGTTTACGACTATGTAAGGTTCAATGGTTTGGATTTAATGGAAAAAATTATAGAAAATGGAGTAAATACTTTCTGTGCACCTCCAACAATCTACAGATTCTTGATTAAGGAGGACCTGTCTCAATTTGACTTTTCAAATATACAGTATGCAACCACTGCAGGAGAGCCATTGCCTCCTGAAGTGTTTAATAGATTTAAAGAATTTACTGGATTGGAGATTAAGGAAGGATTCGGACAGACCGAAACCACCCTTTCATTGGCAACATTCATTTGGATGGAGTCTAAAACCGGATGTGTAGGTAAACCATCCCCTGCATTTAAGGTAAGTCTTTTAGATTCAGATCATAATGTCGTGGATATCGGATCTGAAGGAGAAATATGTTTTGACATTAGTGGAGAAAAATCAGTTGGTTTATTTATGGAATACTATAGAAACCAAGAAAAAACTGATGAGGTATGTCATGACGGTTATTACCACTGTGGAGACACTGCTTATATGGATGAAGATGGTTATTATACATTCGTTGGTAGAAATGATGATATAATCAAATCATCAGGTTACCGTATTGGGCCGTATGAAGTGGAAAATGCTGTAATTTCCCACCCTTCAGTTTTAGAATGTGCAATTACCGGTGTTCCTGATGAACTCAGAGGACAAATCGTAAAGGCAACAATCGTTCTTGCAAAAGGATTCGAGCCAAGTGAAGAGCTTAAAAAAGAGATTCAGAATCATGTAAAACATGCAACTGCTCCTTATAAATATCCAAGAATGATTGAATTTGTCGAAGAGTTGCCTAAAACCATCAGTGGTAAAATCCAAAGAAAAGTTATTAGAACTGAGGATGAAAGCAAATTATAATCCTCTTTTCATTTTAAATTTATTATTTTTTTAAATTTAATTTTAAAATAGGACTTTACAATTTTGTGTGTAAATTCTAATTATTGAATTTATGAAAACATTTAAAATTTTGTGAAGTTACTTTAATTTATTAATTTATAGGATGCTTATAAATTTTTGTGAATATTAAATTAATTAAGTATTAAAAAAATGGATAGTGTGTAAATGAATCAAAATCAAGTAAAACCATATCCAATCATTAGTAAAAACAATTGTAAGGCATGCTTAAGATGCATTAGCGTTTGCAAAGAGGAATGCCTTAAATTAAGTGAAGAAATTAATGATAGCGGATATCAATATGCAGAATATACTGGAGAAGGTTGTATTGGTTGTGGAGATTGTTATTATACTTGTCCGGAACCATTAGCTATTGAAGTTCATATTCCTAGAAGGACTAGAAAACCTAAAGGAGATGCTTAAATGAGTAATCAAATTGTAAAAGGAAATACAGCGGTAATTATTGGAGCCTTATACGCTGGCTGTGATTGTTTTTTCGGATATCCAATCACCCCTGCAAGTGAAATTCTCCATGAAGCTTCCAAATATTTCCCAATGTTAGGTAGAAAATTTGTACAGGCTGAAAGTGAAGAGGCTTCTGTAAACATGATCTACGGAGGAGCTTCCACAGGCCACAGAGTGATGAGTGCTTCCTCTGGTCCAGGTATCAGCTTAATGCAAGAAGGATTCACATTTTTGGCAGGTGCTGAATTGCCTGCTGTAATTGTGGACATTATGAGAGCAGGTCCTGGTTTAGGTAATATAGGTCCTGAGCAAGGGGATTATAATCAAATCGTTAAAGGTGGAGGCCACGGAAACTATAGGAATATAGTATTGGCACCTAATAGTGTTCAAGAGATGTGTGACTTTACAATGAAAGCATTTGAACTCACTACAAAATACAGAAACCCTGTAGTGGTGCTTGCTGACGGTACACTTGGACAAATGGCAGAGCCTTTAACATTCCCAACTGAAGCTGTTGAACCAACAATTGATGATTCTTGGGCTGTTAGAGGAAATAAGGAAACTATGGATAACTTAGTCACATCCATTTTCTTGGACTTCGATCAATTGGAGGAATTCAATTTTGAACTTCAGGAAAAATATGAAGAGATTAAGAAAAATGAAGTTCTTTATGAAGAGTATATGGTTGAAGATGCTGAAATTGTACTTGTATCCTATGGAACAAGCAGCAGATTATCAAGAACTGCAGTTGATGTCGCAAGAGAAAAAGGCATCAAGTTAGGACTCTTAAGACCAATTACATTATTCCCATTCCCAGAGAAAAGAATCAGAGAGTTAGCAGACAAAGGAGTCAAATTCGTTTCAGTTGAAATGAGTAACGGCCAATTAAGAGAAGATGTGAAAATGGCTGCGGGCTATGATGAAGTCCATTTGGTAAACAGAATGGGTGGAAAATTAATTGAGCTTAAGGATATCCTTAATGAAATCTATGAGATGGTAGGCAGTGATGAACGTCACAAGGTAGATAGTGAAGATAAGGAATTTGATGCTTCCTACTTATCTGATAAGGATTATCAGGATGAATTGGACAATGACAACTATCATAACCATAGGGTGGTTGATTAAGGAGGTGAAAAGATGGATAACATAAGAGTTAGTGAAGAAAATACGGAAAAAGTTCAAAAAAGCGAGATAGAAGAAAAAGTTCTTAAGAATCCAAAATCCTTAAATGACAGCTACCCAAGAAAAGGAAATGACATTTATAACACTCACTTCTGTGCTGGTTGCGGTCATGGTATCCTTCTTAAATTGATTGGAGAAGTGATTGATGAATTGGACATTCAAGAAAGGTCAGTTATGATTTCTCCTGTAGGATGTTCCGTATTCAATTATTACTATTTCAATGCAGGTAATGTGCAGACTGCTCACGGAAGGGCTCCTGCTGTTGCAACTGGTATTTCAAGAGCTGAAGACAATGCTATTGTAATGAGCTATCAAGGAGATGGGGATTTAGCATCCATTGGTTTGAATGAAACATTACAGGCAGCAAACCGTGGAGAGAAAATTGCAGTTTTCTTTGTAAACAATACTGTTTATGGAATGACCGGTGGTCAAATGGCGCCAACCACCTTGATTGGTGAGAAGACTGTCACTTGTCAAAACGGTAGGGATGCCAATTTTGCAGGCTACCCATTGCATATGTGTGAACTTGTAGATAACCTCAAGGCACCTGTGTTTATTGAAAGGGTATCTCTTGCTAATCCAAAACTCATCAGAAAAGCTAAAATAGCTATTAAAAAAGCATTGTTGGTTCAAAAGGAAGGAAAAGGATACTCATTCGTTGAAGTCTTGTCACCATGTCCAACAAACATTAAAAGAGATGTGAAAGGAGTGGAAGACTTCTTGATTAATGAAATGGGTAAGGAATTCCCAGTTAAACGATTCAGAGATTTATCCAAAGAAAGGGAACCTAAGCAAAGACCAGTAAGTGACTTTTCAATTGAATCATTGGATGAGGTCTTTGGTGTAGACAGAAGCAAGGAAATCGCTAAAGTTGAAGATGACTTTGAAGACTGCAAAGTCAAAGTCGTAGGTTTTGGAGGTCAAGGAGTATTAAGCACTGGTCTTACATTGGCTCAAGCAGCATGCAGTGAAGGTAAGGAAGTGTCTTGGTACCCAAGTTATGGCCCTGAGCAAAGAGGAGGAACCTCCAACTGTTCCGTAACCATTTCAGCTAAAACCATTGGTTCTCCTGTTGTAGAGGAATGTGACGTATTGATTGCAATGAACAAGCCATCCCTTGAAAAGTATTCCATTGATGTAAAGGAAGGTGGAACCATTCTCTATGATGCAAGAGCAGGAAATTATGGCAAGGATAATCTTGATGTAAAGGACAATGTTGAAATCATTTCCATTCCTGCAAGGGAAATAGCTACTGAAATGGGAAATGCAAAAGCCATGAACACAGCCATTTTAGGTGCATTGATGGAACTTGGTAAGGACAGTCCAATATTGTCTCAAGACGCATTTGCTGAAGGAATCAAGGAAACCTTTGCAGCTAAGCCAAAACTTATTGACATTAATTTAAAAGTTTTAGAAGCTGGAGCTAAATGGTTAAGGGAAAATCATCCAAACTTTTAGAAAAAGTTTGATCAAAACTTTTTCCAAACTTTTACTCGCCTACGGCTCGCAAAAGTTTGATTAAAACTTTTTCTCTAGTTGGGAGTAATTCTCTCAATTAGTCTTTTTTTTATTTTTTTTATTTTAACTTACTTTTTTGAAGATTTTATTACTATTTTTGAGTTTTTATACTATTTTTATTAATATTATTTTTTTAAAAAGATTTATTA
>JADLKP010000097.1 GCA_016838945.1 Methanobrevibacter sp. | reverse complement strand
ATAATAAAAAATAACTATTAATTAGTAAATTATTGACTAAATTTTTATGAGTGAATTCATTTTGTTAAAAAATGTAGTTAATTGCTAATTTTAGTTAATTTTTAAAAAATATTTAAGGAGACATATTATGGTAGCAAAAACAGTAATGAAAACTATTATTACATTAGTAACCACTGCATTCGGTTTAGTTGCAGGTTTAGCATGGAATGACGCAATCCAAAAATTAATTGAAACTTTAGTTGGTACTGGAGACGCTCTTGGCGGATTATTCATTTACGCAATTATTGTAACCATTCTTGCTGTTGTTGTAACTATCATTCTTGCTAGAATGGCTGCTAAAATGGGTATTGAAGTAGATGATGAAGTAAAAGGAGAATAATTAATTAACTTATTCTCTTTTTTTCTTTTATTTTTTTTATATTTCTTAATTTTTTAAAAACTATTTTTATTATTGATCTTATATTTTGTTGAATGTTTTTGTAAAGGGGTTAAAATGACAAAATATTGTGCAAATTGCGGTAGGGAACTTAAGGATGAGGCCAAATATTGCCCTGAATGCGGACATGAATATATTCCCAGACATAAGGCTGACGGATCTTCCAGTGATGATTTCAAAGGTCCTTTTGATGATTTCAACAATAGAAGTTCTACAAATCCGTTTGAAAGCTCCACAAAAAATACCACTGGCAATTCATCAAATTCTTCATCAGGCAGCCCTATCTCTGAAAGTCTGCCTTGTGGAAAGATATGCATAGTTCTTTTTATTGTATTGCTATTGTTTTCTGTCATTGCCTATTATGCAAATACAGGTAACAATTCCAACAATTATGACACTTCCATTATAGAGGAAAGCTCCAGTAACCTTTCCAATAATGATTATCTATATGATAGAAATCGTCAAGAAGGAAGCGGAAATCTAGATTCAAATGAGCATTATACCATATCCATAGATAAGAATACATATATAAGCGGTGAAGGAGAGGCTCAGTTGATAGATTCCAATCATTCATATGGGATTGAATCTGAGGGATTCAATATTACAGAATATGAAACATATTACATAAATTTAGGGGATGATTGGTACGTTTTAAACGTATTCAAATGTGAATTCGAAAATGCTTCTCAAAATCAGGTCTATAGTACAGATATGGATAATGGGGATCCTATTATCGTCTATTGTGGAAAAGGGGATTATGATGGCTATGGAATAATCATGCCAAGTTCAAGTGATGATTCCAAATTTAAGACAAATGACTTTTTAGAGTCTATTTTCCATTATGAGAAACAAAAATAATTCTTTTTCTTTCTTAATTTTAATTATTTTTATTTTAACTAGTTTATTTTTAACATTCTTTATTTTTCACTATTTTTGTCTTAATCTTTTTAAACTATTAAAAATATATTTATAAACTAATAAGACTATTAAATTAAAGAAAAATCAGGAATTTTATCAATGATAGTATTAAACAAAAAGAAAAAGTCTTGGGAAATGTATCCTATTGGAAGTCCTAAAGGGGCTCTCAATACAAAGCGCAAGCCGGAATTTGTAGGTGTATTGAAGTTTAAGGAGGATGAGGAAGACGGTTCCATCTCCATTAAGCGTTTTGTAATAAAGGATGAAAAGGAAGATAAGCTTTATCCTCCTTCTAAGGCAATCAATCTATTGCGTTCTCAAGCTGTTTTCTTAGCTGACAAAGACGAGAAACTGGAATCCTTCCTAAAGCAAAACAACATTAAGGTCAGATTTACAAATATCTGCCAGCATTGCAGTTATGAAGGGGAAGTAACCATAATAAACTCTGATTTTTCATACCACTATCATGGTCAGCTTATCTGCAAAACCTGTGCAGAGAATACTATCAAAAGGGAACTTCAACTTAGAGGATATGATAAGAAGGTATTCAGGAACTTCAAGAGAATATTGGACAAGACAGGCAGTTTGGATGATGTTTTGGAAATGCTTTCACCAAGATTTGATCCATTGGCACATACTGATTTGACATTGTTCGATAGAGTGAAGGTTCATGATACCAAAATTCCTAAGATCGCCATGAAAAGGCTTAAGATTCCAGAAGAATTCAAGAAGGTAATCATTCAGGAAAAGAACCAATACTTGCTTCCTGTTCAATATTTAACTATTCGAGAAGGTTTGCTGAAGGATGAGAATATGCTTGTGGTTTCCGCCACAGGTAGTGGAAAGACTTTAGTTGGAGAGTTGGCTGGAGTCCCTAAGGCATTGAATGGCAAAAAGTTCCTGTTTTTAACACCTCTTGTTGCACTTGCAAATCAGAAGTACAGAGATTTTAAGAAGAGATATGAACCTTTGGGGCTAAAAGTGGCAATTAAGGTAGGTATGAACCGTATTAAAGCAAAAGGAGAGCTCAAACTACCTAATTCAAATATTCGGGATTCAGACATTATTGTCGGTACCTATGAGGGGATTGACTTTTTGGTCCGTTCTGGAGAAAGCGCTGCATTGAATGATTTGGGGCTTGTTTTGATAGATGAGATCCATACAATCTCTGATGAGGATAGGGGTCTAAGGTTAAACGGTTTGATTAGAAGAATCGAACATATTTTCCCTAATACGCAGATTATAGGATTGTCCGCCACCATCAAGAATCCGCAGGATTTGGCTAATGATTTCAATATGAAATTGGTCCAGTATAAGGAGCGTCCTGTTCCACTGGAACGTCATATTGTCTTTGCAAGAGGGGATGTTCAACGAAGAATTCTGATTAGAAAATTGGTTCAAAGGGAGTTCTACAGCACATCATCAAAAGGATTTAAGGGGCAAACGTTAATTTTTACCAATTCAAGAAGAAAAACCCATAAGATAGCTAATTTCCTATCTGGAAAAGGAATCAATGCTTCTGCTTACCATGCCGGATTGTCCTATTTCAAAAAGGAAAAGATTGAAAAGGACTTTTCCAAAGGTAAGATTGCAGCAGTAGTTACTACTGCAGCGCTTGCAGCAGGTGTGGATTTCCCTGCGTCTCAAGTAATCTTTGAATCATTGCTTATGGGAAATAAGTGGATCAGTCCAAATGAATTCTCACAGATGTTAGGAAGAGCAGGTAGGCCAACCTATCATGATAGGGGAGTAATCTATCTTATTCCAGAAATTGGCAGTGAATTTGACAATCAAAGTGAAGAGGCTGTAGCATTGGACCTTCTGGAAAGTGATGTTGAGGACATCTTTGTGGATTATACAGAGGATGGATCACTTGAACAGATACTTGCTGACATATCATCAAAGTCCTTAAGGAAAGTGGGGGAAGTTGAAGAATTCTATCAAAATATTCCGGTTCCAATGGATATTTCAATAGCACTTGATGAACTTGAGGATAAGGATGCTCTAAATATACATGCAGATGATACAATTGACACAACAAGGTTTGGAAGAGCAGTTGCAATGTCATTCTTATCTGTTGATGATGGTGTAATAATCAAGGATTCAATCAATGATTCTCATTATTTGAGTCAGTATTATAATAAGCCATTCTTCAAGACCAATCTAAAAGAGCTCAGGTTATTGTCTGAAAAGATAGATGAAGAGAATGAGAATATATTGAAGAAGAATAAGAAGATAAAGAATAATTTGAATAAGCAGGTTAAAGACAGTTCTAAAAAGAGTAAAAAAGAGGATAATAAGAATTCTAAGAAGAAAAATAATCCTAAAAAAGATAATAAAAAGAATAAAGATAATAAAAAATCTTCTAATAAAAAATCTTCTAATAAAAAATCTTCTAATAAAAATAATTCTAATAGGTCTAATAAGGTTGATAAATCTAAAAAAGATAAAAAGGATAAAATTAATGTAAAATCCATTAAACATAAAGTGGATAAATCTAAATATAAATCTAAAGAGCAATTAAATGATAAAACAGAAGAATCAGAAAACTCTGGAATCAAGTTTATCGTTGAAGAGGATTTAGAGGAAAAACCAATTAAAATAGAGGCTAAAAAAGAATCCAAAACCAGCAAATATATAGATAATATTGCTGATTTCTTCAATCAAAATAATCAATCTAAGGATTATAAATCTTCTAATGATTCTAAATCTGATAATAAAAAGACTGATTATAAATCCTCTAAAAGGGATAATTCAAGAGATGTTAAGTCTGATGTGATTTATAATAAGAGAACCAATAATAAGAATAATAAGAACAATCAGAATAATAAGAATAATAAAAATAATCAGAATAATAAGAATAATAAAAATAATCAGAATAATAAGAATAATAAAAATAAGAAAAATCAAAATAATAAATCAAAATCAAAGGATTCAAACAAGTCCAATAATGAAAATATGTCTGCAGTTGTCAAACAGATTAAATTTAAGGAAAACATTTTCTCAAATATTCATGAAAAGATGACTAAAGATGAAGTTAATTCAAATAATTTGTTGAAAGTTCAATCAATTGCATTGGATTTGGAATTGTTTGAAAATGCCTATTTGGCTCCAGTTGTTCATAAACAGATAGTTAGTGCATTGAAAATAAATTTTTCAACCAGACTATTTTCTGAATCTGCACTGGATATCATATCCTCTGGAGAAGCTATTTCAAAGCTTGACAAGAAATTCCAGGATGCCTTATTGAAGCTTCAAATTGACTTTTTAAGATGTGACTGTTATGAAAGACCATTTTGTGAATGCCTGCATAGAGGAATTTCCTATTATATCATCAATCAAAGGTTGAATGGAAAGGATCCAATTGACATTTCCAAATCATTGCTTAAGGAATATCAAATCCAAACATATCCTGGTGACATTTTCTCATGGTTGGATTCTTATGTAAGGAATTTGGATGCAATAAGAAGGATTGCAATGGCCTTTGGAGAAAAGGACATAGTTAAAAGTTCAGAAAAATTGATGAAGATTGTTGAAGCTGGATAGTAAAAAAATAGTTAAAAATAGTTAAAAATAATTTAATAATAGTTTAATAATAGTTTAATAATAGTTTAATAATAGTTTAATAGTAGTTAAAAATAGTTTAATAATAGTTTAATAGTAGTTTAATAATAGTTTAATATAGTTAAAAATAGTTTAAAAAGATTAAAAAATTAAAAAAAGATAAAAAGAGGGTAGATTAATTAAAAAATTAATTATCCGCCACTAATAAACATTCTTAAAATTCTTGCAAGGATATCTGGATTGTCATCAGAGCTTGAACTGGAATAATAACTTGAGCTTGAAGATGAGTCTGAATTGAATATCTTATTGTATGCCTTATCAATCAGTTCTCCAAATCCATTTCCATCATCGCTAGAACTTTTATAATTTTCTTTATTGTTATCTGAGTCTGAAAATGAGAAGAAGCCATTATCTTCAGAGCTGTCTAAATAACCATTGTTGTTTTTATCCTGATTATCATCCATACTTGCTACAACCCAATCAGAAAGACCACCAGTCATAGAATAAACTGCACTGCTGCAAACAAAAGCAATTAAAGCTATCACAACATAAACTACAAATTTTGCTTTCTTATCTTCCATGATCTCACCTCATTGATTTTATTAATATAATTCTCATTGATTTTATTAAATATGATTATCAAAAATAATATTAAATCATTTAAACATATAAATTTATATATTGATAATATAAAATATTTTCTAATAGAGATATAAATGTTTTTCTAATTCTTAAAAGATTTTTATAAAAAATGATACCATGAAGACAATAGCCAAACCCTTTCAGACATCAATAGATATCAAGAAATCTCAGTTCATTTGCAGATTGTTCCCTGCTCAGAATGAAAAGGAAGCGAAGGAAATCATAAGGGAGATATCTGAAGAATACAAGGACGCCACTCATAATTGCACAGCTTATGTGGTAAGTGATGGAGAGGGGTTCGATGATGATGGGGAACCTGGTGGAACTGCAGGTAGGCCAATGCTTAATGTATTGAAGAAAAACGAAATGGAAAACATTGTAGCTATTGTAACCAGGTATTTTGGTGGAATAAAGCTTGGTGCTGGTGGTTTGGTTCGTGCATACAGTAAATCTGTTCTTGAGACTCTTTCTATAGCGGAAATAGTGGATATGGAACTTTATGAAATATTCAGATTCACCTTTGAATATCAGGAAATCAAGACAATTGACAGTGAACTGAGAGCGAAGAGATTATCTATAGTAGAAAAGCAGTATGAAGCTCAAGTAATCTATTTTGTAGCGTCCAATAATGTGGATATGGTAAACAATATTCAGGAAAAATTAGCTAATTCCGTGAAAATCGAGCATTTAGGAAGCAGATTTCTTGAAAAATTGGATTAATAGATTATCTTAAAACTATTTTTATTATGTACTTAAAATTCTTTTAAATTCTTTTAAATTCTTTTATATTCTTTTATATTCTTTTATATTCTTTTAATTCTTTAATTTTAATTAAAATTTAAATCCTTTAAATTGCTCCTTTTTGTCTGATTTAAAATGTAAGCAAGTAATTACTTGCAATAAATTATTTATATGCTTATTTTAAAATTATTATATGTTAGCAAGTTCATACTTGCTAAAAACGTTATATGATATATTTTTAGGATATCGTAAATGTTTTTTAAAGAATTACTAGGATCTCCCTTTAGTGAAAAAAGTATAATTTACAGAATAAATGATTTTCATTTTTGTAAAAAAATTTAATGATTAAATTTATTAAAATTATAATTCATTTAATTGGTCAAATCTATTGCAATTCTAATATATTTAATGATTAAATTTTTTCCATTTATAAATGATCTAATGTTTAAAGCTTTTTTTAACCTTGAGATTTTAATTAATTCAATTTATGAAATCATACTATGCGAATTATTTAAAACTTAATTAATTCAATTATTATGAATTTAATAGTCGAATTATTTAAAAAGTTTATAAAGTAGGAAAATACATGAGGTATAATAAGAAGATTTTATTGACATTATTTTTTATAACATTTTCATTGTCGACTTTATTAAGCGTATCTGGACTCTCAAATGAAATAGCTGCTTTTTATGCAGTGGATATTGAGGCAAGCAGCATATATGTTGGAGCATTCCTGTTCATTGTTGGGATTACAGCGATATTTCTGCCTGCATACCTTTCAAAATATGAAAGGAAAAGATTTTTCATCATTGCATTGGCAGTTACCGTGATAAGCACATTAACCCAGTCCTTTGTGAATGATTTTATGATTTCATTCATATTGAGAATCATCCCGGCATTTTTCTATTCAACTGCAATCAGTTTTGCACTCACTTATGTTGGGGATGTCGATCCGGATAATGTGAATAAGGTAGTTTTGGGAATTACAAGCGGATGCGTATTCGGAGCATCATTTTCGATTTATATTACAACGGCTTTCGGATATAATTACACCCTTTTATGGATTGCTTTAATCAATCTTGTAAGTTTGGTCCTTGCAATACTTTTCTTGCCTAAAATCCAAAAGAAAACAAAAGGCATTCTTGACCAGTTCCATATAGCGAAATGTGAACTTTTCCTCATTTCAATATTATCAATATTGTTTATTGGAATAGGGGTTTCAGTAACCTATAATTTCTTTACATTGATATTGGAAACAATCACTGATTTGCCTTATGATGTATTGTCCCTATACATTTTCTTCAACGGACTTGCAGGAGTGTTTGGAACAAGCTTAATTGGCAATTTTATGCAAAGAAATGTTAAACGGACTGTTACATTGTATCCTATTGTCTTTATAGCCCTTATGTTGGCTATGGTTATATGTGTTCAGATGGATAGGCCAATGTTTGTTATATTGATCCTATTCGGTCTTTTGGATGGATCCATGCAGACAATTGCACAATATACAATCAGTTCAGCAGCAAAGGATGCACCTGAATTCGCAAATGGATTTTATTTGTTCATTGTTAATTTAAACAGAACAATTGGAATAGTCCTTGGTGGAGTGCTAATTGAATCTTGGTTCACTACATCCATATTGCTGATGTCCATTATTTCATTTACTTTGTCCATTCCATTTATAATATATAGGTTTTCAAAATATGCTCATATTGATTTATTCCATAAAAAAGAGTTGGATAATCAGTATGGGTAAAATTATTTTTTTTATTTTTGAAAATTAGTTTTAAATATGTTTTATTTACTTTTTTTTTTATTTTTTGAAAATTAGTTTTAAATTTGTTTTATTTACTTTTTTTTTTTATTT
>JADLKP010000364.1 GCA_016838945.1 Methanobrevibacter sp. | reverse complement strand
AAATTATATTTTTAACATTTATAAAATTTTATAATTTATAAAATAGTTTTTTAAAAAAATTTATAGATAAATTAAATAAAAATTAACGAATTTTAATTATTTTACTCAAAGGAGAGATATTATTGACTCATAAAAGAATTGATTTACATATGCACAGTCTATTCAGTGACGGTGAACTTTTACCTTCTGAACTTGCAAGAAGAGCTCTTGTTTTAGGCCATGAAGCAATAGCCATTACAGATCATGTTGATTACTCAAACATTCATACAATTAGAGATATAAGTGATGCAATTGATGATATAAACAAGAATTGGGACATAACAGTGGTTTTAGGTGCAGAAATAACCCATGCTCCTGTTGAATCCATTCCAGAATTAGCTGAAAAGGCACGTGAATTAGGGGCTAAAATAGTTGTTGTTCATGGTGAAACATTAAATGAACCAGTAGTTGAAGGTACCAATTTCGCTGCTGTAAGCTGTAAGGAAATAGATATCTTAGGTCACCCTGGATTGATTACACGTGAAGAGGCAGAAATAGCTAAAAAGAATGATGTTGCCTTAGAAATAAGTGCTAGAAAGGGCCATTGCTTAGGAAACGGGCATGTTGCAAATATTGCAAGAGAAGTTGGAAATGACCTTGTCATCGATACTGACACCCATTCTCCAGACAATATAATCACTTTTGAAAGGGCAATTGAAATAGGATTAGGAGCCGGAATGACAAAAGAAGAAGTTTTAAAGGCTACTGTTGATAATCCTAGAAAAATCCTTAAAAGAAATGGAATAAACATTTAATTTCCATGATTCTTTTGAATTTTCTTTTTTAAATTAATTTTTTAATTAATATTATTTCTTTTAATTTTATATTTTATTTATCATTAATCATCATTAATCATCATTAATCATCATTAATTTATCTTTAATTCATCAATTAATTTAATTTTTATCTTAATTTCATTAATGTTCCTTTACTTTTTTGCTTTCTTTGTCATTGCAGCAGCCAAAGAAAAAATTTCTTATTTTTTTGACTTCTGATTTATTCTCTTTTTTAACCCTCTCATCTCGTTCATGCATTTTTCTTCTTGCTTCTGCCATATTTCCCATATTTACACCTAATTTGAATTTTAAATTTAATTTTTA
>JADLKP010000363.1 GCA_016838945.1 Methanobrevibacter sp. | reverse complement strand
TAAAATTTTTAGTTTTTTTTTAAAAATATTTTCTATTTTTTCATTATTTATATTGCAAATTTGATATATTATCAAATACCCTTTATTGAAAAGTATTACTTTTTTTAATATTTTATAGGGTTTTTATTACTTTTTAAACATTTATATACTGTTATAAATAAAATAAATTTATAGTTGGAGGTATTAGTATTTTAGAGGCAAGAAATATTATTTATGAATATCCAGATGGAACAAGAGCATTAAATAATATTAATTTTAGAGTTAAAAAAGGGGAAATGGTTGCTCTTTTAGGAAGAAATGGAGCAGGAAAATCCACTCTATTTTTACATTTCAATGGAATTCACATTCCAAAATCTGGTGAAGTTTATATTGATGGGGAGAAGCTTGAATATGATAAGGAAAGCCTTCTTAAAGCCCGTCAAAAAATAGGAATCGTATTCCAAAATCCTGATAATCAATTGTTTGCTCCAACTGTAGAAGAAGATGTGGCCTTTGGGCCAATGAATTTAGGTCTTCCAATCGAAGAAGTTGAAAAAAGAGTTAAACTATCCCTTGAAAGGGTTGGAATGGGTGGTTTTGAAAAGAAATCCCCTCACCATTTAAGTGGAGGGCAAAAGAAAAGAGTGGCTATTGCAGGTATTTTGGCTATGGAACCTGAACTAATGATTCTTGATGAACCTACTTCCGGTTTGGATCCGAAAGGAGCTTCTCATATTCTTAAGTTATTGTATGATTTGAATAAGGAAGGGATGACTATTGTAATTTCTACACATGATGTAGATTTGGTTCCTGTCTATTCCAGTGAAATTCATTTGATAAGCGATGGGGAAATCATTGCTGAAGGATCACCTAATGAAGTGTTCTCTCATGTGGAAACAATCAGGGCTGCTGATTTACGCCTTCCAAGAATGGCGCATCTCGCTGAAATCCTGGAAAAAGAGGATAATATTGATTTTGGAGGAGATTATCCATTAACTATTGGTCAAGCTCGTGCAAAAGTACTTGATTTGATTGATAAACAATAACTAATCACTTTTTTTATAATGTTTCTATTATTTTCTATTATTTTTCTATTATTTTTCTATTATTTTTCTACTATTTTTTACTTTTTTAGATTATTCTTTTTCTTTTTCATTTTTGTGAAATTGT
>JADLKP010000096.1 GCA_016838945.1 Methanobrevibacter sp. | reverse complement strand
AAAAAAAAAAAAAAGTTATAGAGGAAAAATTCCTCAAATATAAATTAATTAATTAATTGCCTTCGTAACTATCAATCTTATCAAGAGCGCCGCCTACAGTTAAGTAGAGCACTCCTCTAACTATTAAAACTACACCAACTAAAACTACAATAAGTAATGGGTCGGTAATTGCGAAAACGCCTAAGAAGAATGCGATGATACCGAGAATCAATGTCAATACAGATCCCCATCTTGATAGGCCTTCCCCATAAACAATACCGAAAATACCTACAATCATCAATATGATTGCAATTAAATAGAAGTTGTATGCTGTAAGGAAAGCTAATGGAGCTAAATCAACAAAGAACAAGAATCCTAATAGTATCAATAAAAATCCTAACAATACTTCAAGCACTGACCTGCCAGTAGCAACACCCCATAATGAAAATGCATTAAAGATCAATACTAACCCTAGGGATATTAAACTTAATCCTGCAATTATAGAGACTACCCCTGCACTTACCAATGGGTAGGCTATAAATATAATACCTAATAAAATTAATAAAATTCCTAATAATTTTGTATTATTCATTAAATCACCAATTTTCATATTTATAAAAAATAATATTTATATTTTTTTAAAATCATAACCAAAATCTATCAAATTAAAAAATAACTATAAAAAATAGGCTAAAAATTTTACATGAAATTGCGAATAAATTTCATGAAATTAAAATTAAGTAAAACAATTACCTTAATTAATATTAACACCAAATACATATATGAATAAAAATTTTTTGGAGATAAGGAACGGATAGCATGAGATTGAGAGAAGAAAATGAATCACTGAAGGAACGCATGAAATTGAGAAAAGAAAACGAATCAATGAAAGAACATTTAAGAAAAGCATTTTCATTAAAAGATGATTCCGCACCACATGAAGAGATACGTTCACGTCTCTTGGATGGTGGAATAATTACAGGAACCAATTTATGTGTATTGGTATGTGCAATGATAATCGCATCTGTAGGTCTTAATATGAGCTCTACTGCAGTGATTATCGGTGCAATGTTGATTTCCCCTATTATGGGAAGTATTCTTGCTTCAGCATATGGAAGCGTATCAAATGATTATCCGGTACTTCGAAACTATGCAGCAGGTTTTGGAATGCAGGTTGCAATCAGTATTGTTGCAGCAACTATCTATTTTTTCCTTTCTCCTGTTAAAGAGCCAACAGTAGAATTGCTTGCAAGAACATCTCCAAGTTTCTATGATGTGCTTATCGCATTCTTTGGTGGACTTGCAGGAATCATAGGACAAACCAGATTAGATAAAACAAACACTGTCATACCGGGTGTAGCAATTGCAACCGCATTGATGCCTCCATTATGTACCTGCGGATATTCAATTGCAAATGGAAGATTGGACATGCTCCTTGGAGCAGGATATCTATTTATCATAAATGCTTATTTCATTTTCCTTGCAGCATGTATTATTTTAAGTCTATTGAAAATCCCGAAAATGAAGGAATTGACAGAAAAACAATGGAGAAAACGTCGTTTTGTAATGGTTCGTAATACACTCATCATTATGATACCTAGCATAATAGCTGTTTATTATATGATTTAGGTAAATTTGTAAAATAAGAAAAATAGGGAGGTATTTCAATGCCTCCTAAAAAATAAATACTAATTTTGAAACATAATCTTAAAAAATAAATAATTTTATATTAAAAATACTATTTTTGAGTGATAAACTCTTCAGGATCTTTAAACAAGTCAAAGTCTTGAACATACTCTTTTCCAGTGAGCATTGCAATCTCTGCTTTTTCAAGCTCTTTACCAAGATATGCTGCATGATCCAATCTGGTTACGAGATCTTTTTCAATGATCTCTTCATAAATTTCACTGGCTCTTTTTCCTTCAAAACTCATATTCGGCTTTGTTCTCTTGAAATGAGTTGCAACAATATATGAATCCTTAACGCTTACTGCATGCTCCACTCTTATCTTGAAGCTCCCTGCCTTATCCCTAACAAACTTGATAGGATGCTCTTGCTTGACTATAGGAACATTGTCATTCTGCTTCAAGTCAAACCTTTTCTTCTTGTCCTTAAACACAAGTAGATCAACACCTAAATCCTTAGGAATGGATTGCCTATTTTTAGCCAGGAACATCATTTTGGAAGCGATAGCTAATTCTCTTACACTTCCGTGAGTCTTACCGCTTTCCTCAGGAGTGAAGAGTATGCTTGCACCAAGCTCCATTGCAATTCCTGCAAGAACGGCATTTGCACCTACAGAATCGGTATCCATAAGCTCGATAACATTTCCTATACCAAAGAACATCGGCTTCTTGTCAACTTCATGGAAATCATGGAATGCAATGATTGAATCCACAAGGCTTGCACTGTTTACAGGATCTAAAATCAAGTCACAAACAACTTCAAGGCCATCACAAGCTTCAACAAGCTTTTGCATTGATTCTACCCTCTCTTGAGGAGTATGAGGCACAAAACCTTCTGAAAAGTTGGTTGGCAAGATAACTGCAGGAACATTCTTTTCCTTCAATAAAGGCAATATTTCCTTATAGTTACCATTGTCCAAACTTAAGACCATATCAATACCATGGTTTACTGCAGCTTCAATCTCCTTTGGATTCAATGTATCTATACTTAAAGGTCTGTCTCCAACAATAGGTCTAAGAGTGTCTATCAAATCTGGAATTTCATCTGACCGGTCTTCCCCTGCAATCATACCAATGTCTATCATGTCAGAACCAGAAGCGACAAAGAATTCTGCCTTTTTAATCAAATCTTCCTTAGACAATATTGGAGCGCTTGCAATCTCAGACAATACTCTCATTGGGAAATCCTCACCAACAGGAAGGTTTCTCACAAGAATGTTGTTTTCCTTCTTGAGAAGCTCGTCTCTTTTTTCAATGTCATTTTCAAAGTCTTCAATGAATTTCAATGCTTGCTTCTTCTTTTCCTCTATTATCAATTTATCAGCAGGAGTGGACTGTGACAATTCCAAATCATCGACAAGGTCCAAAACCATAGCAAGGTCTGCTGCATCTGTAGATGCCTTATAACAAGGAATTCCAAATTCCTCTGCAATGAGGAAAGTATCTTTTCTTATTAAGCCTGGAACTAGTATCAAATCAATATCATCTAATCTATCTTCAAAATGATCGTGAATTTCTTTGATTATTTGAGTGGGAGTCAAGAAAGCTGCAACTTGTGTTTCTGCTATATGCACCACTGTTTCCTTTTTTGATTTTTCAGCCATTTCCTTTACCAATGGATAGGCCAAGTGTCCAGTTATAATAAGTATCATAAAATTCCTCTAAAATATAAAAAAAGTTAAAATTATTCATTCAATAAATTTTCAAGATAAAACTTTAAATTGGGAATATCCTCTTGAATAACATCCCATACAATATCATCAATAACATCTTCATAATTGTGAGCAAAAATATTTCTCATGCCTATAATTTCTTGCCAATTAATCTCTTTATGATTATTTCTGAATTCATCAGATAATCTGCCCACAAATTCACCAATTTGTATTATAACTAATGCACAAGCGTCTTGATATAATTTATCTGACAAATATATCTCTTTATCATTATTAAAACGGTTAGAGTAATCTTCCATCCGATTACAATAATGTATAACAATATTTATAGTTCTCTTATCCTTTTCTTTCATACAATAAAACCTCTTCCTTTTCAATTGACAAAAGAAATTCCCTATTAGAACTATCTTTGCTAACTACATCAACATGACATTCAAATTCCCTTTCCAAATCATTTATCAAAGAGACATATCTTAATCCTTTCAAATCTCCTTTATCCATCACAAAATCCAAATCGCTTTCTTCAGTAGCTTCACCTCTTGCGTAAGACCCAAAAAGAGCAAAGCTAGCAATACCATACTTAATGACAATGGGCATGACCCTTTTTCTAATCTCATCAATAGTGTAAACCATTTAAATCACCGAAAACAATACATATTAAAATGAATAATGAAAATGAATACTTTTGATAATTTATATTTATTTTATTTATATTAAAATTTTTTATGAATTAATTATCCTCTATACGAGCAGTTGCATGCCTGTCTGCCCAACATTGAATAACCACACCAACTGGAAGACCTGCAGTATGAGTGTCCATCTTCAAGATCTTTACATCAAGTGCAGTTGTTCTGCCTCCAAGACCCATTGGTCCTTTACCATCCTTATTGATTCTTTCAAGACATTCAAGTTCCATTTCAGCAATTGTTGGGTCTGGATTGCGCTGGCCTACCTTTCCAAGAAGCGCTTTCTTGCCTAATTTCAATGCCATATCAGAGCTTCCGCCGATTCCTACACCTACAACGATAGGAGGGCATGGCTTACCTCCTGCCTTAAGTGCAGTTTCCACAACAAAGTCCTTGACGCCTTCGATTCCTTCAGCAGGAAGTGCCATCTTAAGGGCATTGTTGTTTTCGCTTCCGAATCCCTTTGGCATGATGGTAAACTCGATGTAGTTTTCATCTATTAATTCAATGTCTACAATAGGCACTTTGTCTCCTACATTTCCAGAGTTCTTTCTTGTGATAGGATCAACCACATTTGGCCTAAGCGGAACTTCTGCAGTTGCTTTTGCAACTCCTTTCTTGATTGCCTCATAAAGATTTTCAACATGAACCTTACCAAGCTTTACAAAAATTATAGGGAGCCCTGTATCTTGGCACATTGGAATTGACTTTTCTTCTGCAAGTTCAATATTCTTTAAGATAGCTTCAATATTTAGCTTACCTAAGTCACTATCCTCACGTTTAAGAGCATCTTCAAGTGCGCATTTGACATCGTCATTAAGAACGATAGCAGCCTGTTTGTATAATTGACAAATGGCATCTTCAATTTGTTTTTCTGTTATCATAAAATCACATAAAAACTTAACTATAAAAATATTTAATTTATTTCTTTAAATAATTTTTTAATATCTTTCTTGTTCTTCATGTATTTTTTCTTGAATTAAACCACATATTTCAGAAAGGTAACTTAAATTGCAATAATATACAACATCAGGACCTGGATCCCTATAAAATTCTTCTTCAGGAATCTTTCCTTTTTCATATTTTCGTATTTCTCTTATTATCTTATCCCTTTCTTTGATAATTTCTGTTAAACTTGCATGTCTTAAAGATTCTTTTACAGATTTTGGATCCAACATCATATTATCACTTTAAGCTTTCTTCTATTATGTTTATTTCTTCTTCTGTTAATTCATATAATTCGTATACTAATTGGTTGATTTTATCGTCTGTTTCTTTAATCTCCCTTTGTAGAGGACCTATTATTTCTAGACTTGCATTGAATTCTTTTTCCAATAAATCTTGAGTTTTTCTTTGTGTTATATCTACTTTTTTCTTTTTTACTTCTTGTAAGAATTCTTCAATGTCTAACTCATAATAGTTTTCTAATTTTTTAGAGAGTTTACCTATTTCAAAAGTTCTTCTAAGCCATTTTTGGAAAGAATTGATTTCATCATCGAAAATTTTATTTAAATCTAAAATACGGTCTACACTAGAAATTAAAGGCACTTGATTCTCAAAATTTACAAAAGGAACAGGGAGTTTATTCAAAATAGATGAAGAGTAAGAATGATATCCTCCACTTTTTAGAGGGGATAAAGAATGCAGATATTTCTCTATTAAATTAGAATTTAAAATACCTAACAAATATTTTATTGAAAATTTTTTTTCATCCACAGTAATTGAAAAGATTCTTGCATTCTTATATGAATTACCCTTATCTAAACCAAATTTATTTCTTTTTGACTCACCAGGATAAACAATTTTTTCACTAGAAAATAAATTTAAATTTCCTTGTCTAATTAATTTAAACCAACTAGAACTATTTTCAAGTGTTTTCCTAGAATCTTTACGTTTCATTAGAACTTCTTTATTTTCAATTAAATAGCCATATAAATTTGGAAATTTAGACTTAATCTCGTTTTCAGAAAGCAAGACAGTACTATTTCCATCTAATTTATAAGGGTAAATTACATACTGAGAAGGAGAAGAATACCTATACCTACCACAATCTTTTGCAGATAAAATTGGTAAAAAAGCTTCTTTTTCAATAGGAATATTCTCAATTTCATCAAAAATTAATATATCATCTTTTCCAGTGAATAATCCTGCCCAACATTTCCCAACACCCTCGTTTAAAGTAGGAAACTGATTCATTTTATAAAAAATAGAATTTAAATGATATTCTTTTAAATTCCATGCATCTTTTGTCATATCAGAAATTAGAATATTGTTAAACTTAATATCATTTAGATTATTTTTTAAATTCTGAACATAAGAATATTTAAAATTATCCGCATGATCTTTAATAAATATAAAAATGCTAACATATGTTAAAGCATCCTGAAATACTTTTAAATCTCCAAAATCAACAATTTCATTAATTTTTATATATTTTGTAAGATATTCCCTTATATTTTCACCATATTTCGCTGTTAAAAACATATTAGATGTAATAAAACCAATTACTCCTTTTTGTTTAACAATAGAATTAGCTAACTCAATGAAAATTATAGATAAATCAACATGCCCTTTTGTAAAAGAATAATTCTCTGAATAGAAATCTATTTCTTTATGAGGCATTTCTTGAACTCGAACATAAGGAGGATTACCTACAACTACATCAAATCCACCATTATCAAAAATCTCTTTAAATTCTTCTTTCCATTTAAATGCTTTACTTCCAACGATTTCTTCATCATCAATTAAAGAATTACCACATTTAATGTTCTTATCAAGATTAGGAAGTTGGAAACCTTTTGTAATTCCAGTATTAGTTGCAAGTTTTAAGAAAAGAGAAAGTTTAGTGATCTCTACAGATTCTTCATTAAGGTCCACACCATAAATGTTATTACTAATAATCTGTCTTCTGCTTTCAAGTGAATCAAAATATTGGTCTAAAGAAGTATCATCAGCATACATAGAATCATGTAAAGCTTCATGTATTTCAAATAAGACATCCACAGCCTTATTTAAGAATGCTCCACTACCACAAGCAGGGTCAACTATTTTAATCTCTTTTAATCTTTTATCTAACCCATCAAGATTATTTTCTTGTTCATATTCACTAATAAGTTCATGAACAGTGTTAACTTCTCCACTATGGCTTAAATAAGGAATTATAGTATTTCTACAAATATAATCAGTAATATATTCAGGAGTGTAGAAAACTCCATCCTTTTTACGTCTCTCTTTTGTTTGATCTTTAAGTTCTTCAATATCACCAATACTGTTTTCAAAGATATGTCCTAAGATATTTACACTTAATTCAGATTCAAAGTCAAAAGAAGAAATGACAAGGAGGTTTTTATAGATTGGGTTAAGTGTATCTTTATAATCCCCTAAAAGATTGGTCATTTCATCGTATTTCTCTTCAAATTTCCATTTCTTATAACAATCATCATAGAAACTTAAATCTTCAATGAAATCTCGAATTTCAAGATTTTTTAGATTTTCTTTGAATAATCCTCCATTAAACGAACCAATTCCTCTAGCATCATTTCCTTTATCCATGAATCTGAATAATTCATTTAATCTATTCCACATTGTAAATTCAAACAGATTTTTCTTCTCTATTGGAGTTATTAAAACATCTGCTGTGGTTTCTGATGGAATTAATTTTAAATCTTCAGCAAAACAGATGAAAATGTACCTATTCAAGATTAATTGCGCTAATCTAATAGCTTCTACTCTATCAATATCTTCAGAAGAGTACTCCAATTCCTTAATTAACATTAATCTTGTTTCAGAAAAAAGTTGATAAAATTCATCTTCCAGTTCTCTTTCTATAATTCTAGTTTCTCTGAGCAATGTTTGAGGAATATCCTCTTCAATTAAAGAGAATTTTGAAAAAATAAGTAAGAATTTCTTTAAGACTTCTGGGTCTGTTAAAGATTTGAATTTAAAAGAGATGTATTTTTCTCTGTAATTTGGATTGAATAATCTAAATTCATTATAATTAGATACAAATGCCCATTGAGTTTCTTCTTTTATACTTGCATAATTTGTTACTTGTTCTATTGCACTTTGGCCTCTATTGTATCTTTTATTAAGGTCTTTAGTTTTTGTTCCTTTTAATTCTACAACAACATATTCCTTTCCGCCTTTTTTGAAAGTAAATTCCACTGGTCTTCCTTCATCACCAATATCACTTTCAAAATTGATGTCATCTACTTTATAACCTAATAACTTATCAAGAATGATCATTAAAAAATTAGCATAATTCTTCTTTTCATCCTCCAATTCATTATTATTGAGTTTTTGAATCCAATTGCAAATAGGATCCTCATCAGGAGAATTAATCACTAGACTTTCATCATAGAATGAGATAAATTCTTCCATTTTCTTTTCATTAAACAAGTTATTATAGACCATAAAAGAAACTCCAATTATATATTATATAATCTAT
>JADLKP010000095.1 GCA_016838945.1 Methanobrevibacter sp. | reverse complement strand
AATTATAAAGAATGTAATAAAATATTATTAAGGCCATATAAAAAAAATCATTTAAAAAAATGATAAAATTTTTAAGAACCTATGATAAAAATATGGAAAAATTTAATAAACACCATTATAAATAATGATAAATTATGATAAATCTGTCATGAAAAATTAAAAAATGGGAATAATTGAAATAATGTAAGATTCAAAAAATAATTCTTTAATATTTATTCGTGAAATTGCTAAAAAATTTGAATTTGGAGACAAAATATGAGATTCTGTCCAAACTGCGGCAAAATATTGATACCTGAAGGAAATCTGATCAAATGTGAATGCGGATATGAGGATAAAATATCCGATGAAGACATTGAAAAGGAGTATCAGTTTGAAGGAGAGAGGAAAAAGGAGCTTGAAGTTATTGTCACCGACAGCAATAATCTCGCTTTGCCTACAAAAGAGATCACATGCTATAAATGTGGCGGAACAAAAGGATATTGGTGGACAGTCCAAACAAGGTCTGCTGATGAGGCTCCAACATACTTCATCAGATGTGCCAAATGTGGAAACACATGGAGAAGGTCCAATTAAATCAAAACAGCTTTAAAAAAAAAAAGAGATTTGGGAAAATAAAAGTTCCCCATACAAATTTTATTCTGATTCATCAATTATATACATGTCCTGATAATTATCATCATCCATGCCATTAGCAGGCTTTACTCTTTTTAGAATTCTTTTTCTAATAGGATTATCAGGATCTTCAGGATTGTTTACAAGAATAACTTCCTCTTCATAAATTGGAGGACGATTATCATTTTGATTCATATTTTGTTGATTTTGATTATGATTAATATTAGAATCAACATCACGATAACAATCGTAACCTACATCCTGATTGCTATTATAATCTATATCACGATTAACATTAGAACCAAAATTGGAACCATAGTGACCATCATAAGAACCATTGCTTCCATTTTTAGCAAAGGTAGTGTCTACTTTTCTTGCATGAGGTTTCCTAGGCTTGTGGTTATTTACAAACTCATTGGATTTGAAATAATCATTATCGGAACATATTAAAATGTTTATGATAACAACTGCCAAAGCAATTACAACAAAGAATGCGAAGAACATGTCAAATCTTGCGAATACTGCATAGAATATTTTTGAAGTGATGTTGCTCACATCCATCAACCCTCTTAAAAGCAACAATACTCCTAAAACCAATACAACCGCACCATTCCTTTTATCAATGTTATTTGAATTAAAGAAAGGGTAAGCTCCCAAAACTATTAAACCAAGCCCCATTAATCTGAATAAGTTGTTAGCCACTGCAGATTCTAAAAAACCAAAGATCATTTCGAAACCATAATGCAATGCGGATAGGGCAAAGATCAATTCTATGATTCCTATTACCACTAATGGAAATATATACACAATCTCATTAGCCAACTTAGGTTTCCTGATTGCACCTTCATCATATTTCTCTTCTGAATATCCTGTAAGCAATTGATAGAGAAATGAACTTAATACTGATCCGATGATAGTACCTGAAACTCCTAAAACAGAAGTGAATAATGCCACTGTTCCAGAAATAAGTGCTGCCATCATCACATTGAAATGCTTAACCAAATTACCACCCACTATTAGTTTCATATTAATTATAGATCAACAATATTTTCAAGTTTATAGTTTTTTGATTTCTGAACATAAAGTATAAACATTCTAGTATTTAAACTAATTGATTTTTTATAAATTAAAATAAGAAAAACTAATCCTTCGATTATAAAAAACTTAACGGCCCTATTAAAAAGATATGATACGATACCTAAAAAATCTTGAATATGCTTAATTCCATTTAAGAAAAGATACCTTATGATACCTTATATAGCCTAATTAAAAAAAAACAACTTGAGTTGCAAAAAAAATAAAAAAAACTAATTAATCGGATTAATTAGAAAAAAGAGCCTTAGGGGGGATTCGAACCCCCGACTTCTACCTTACCAAGGTAGCGCTCTACCGGCTGAGCCACTAAGGCAAGTAAAATCGAGATAAAAATTATAAAAAAGTGCAAGGGAAGGGATTCGAACCCTCGTAGGTCTACACCAAAGGATCTTAAGTCCTTCCCCTTTGGCCGCTCGGGAACCCTTGCATAATAAATACAACAATATTATTTTAGACTTTATGATATATAAAGGTTGTGGCTTTATAAAAATCATAGAAGAAAATGAAAAGTGAAAACTGGAATAAATGATTTGAAGAATTAAGTTTTTGATAATTCATTAAAAATTTACAAAATTATATAAAGATAGAATATTATAATTTAAAATAGTATTAAATAAATTTTTTTTAAGGAAATATGGAAATTCATTATTAATCAATATATCTGGTAGATTTAATTATGTTTAATAATCTCTTCAATAATTTCTTTAATAATTTCTTAATATTCCTTAAATGAGAATATTGAATATCTTTAATAATTTCTTTAATAATTCCTTAAATGAGAATATTGAACATTTACAATTAACAAAATTCATAAAAAATTTATGAGGCGATAGATTGATCGTAATTGATTTAGATGAGTGTGGAGTATGTGAAAAATGTATACCTGTCTGCCCAAAAGACTTGATTGAGAAAAAAGGATACACAATGATCATCAAAGAGGGCTGTGACGATTGTGGCATATGTATGGATATGTGCCCATTAGGTGCAATATACGAAGATGATGCTTAAATCATTACAATAAATGAATGCATAATGCAGAATTAAGAGCTAGGTTAAATCATGAAAAAATCAGGATTTTTAAAGAGAATCACAATTATTGACATTCTAATAATAATTTGCATAATCGGTGCAATAGGATTTGCCGTTTACCATATGGCAGATGATGATTCATCAAATGCTTCAGCCACTTCATTTGACTATTCAACCAATGCTAAAATACTTGAAACCTATTTAAACTATTATCATAATGGGAATAAGGTTACAAGCACAATAGTTGGAACTGACTCAAGCACTGGAGAAAAGGTCAAGACAGCTGGCGATGTACTATGGCTTGGAGAAAGTGAAAAGGACAAAGTCAATGTCTTAATAGACAATAATGGAAAAAAATTGCTTGCAGGTTTCTTTAAGGACGTACCTAATGCAGACATATTCATCGAACAGATAAGTTTAGAAAGCAATGGCGACCAATATGCCAATGTTACAGACATTACCGTTGCTCCAAAAAACATCAACAGCATTGATGAAATAATCAGCGGCATTCCTGATGAAACAGAATATGAAATCAGCACAACAATTGCTATAGACAATTTAGACAACGTAAAATATCAAAAGCTATTGAATGCATTATACAATAATAAGAAACCTTCTATGGTTTTAGGTATTGGGCAGAACAATATGCTTGAGGTAAATAGGGCAAAAGGCGATGATTTTAAAGTGGCAAATAAAGTCTTAGGAAGCTTTAACGGCGAAACCAGCCAAATACAAATTAGAATCTACAATTGCACTCCTAAAGATACAAAGGCAATTGAGTCATCCTACAATGTCTTGAAAATAGCAAAAGTCAGTGAATAAATGAACTGAACTAAACTAAACTAAACTACTAAACTAAAGTAAAGTAAAGTAAAGTAAAGTAAAGCAAAGCAAAGCAAAGCAAACTAAAGTAAACAAAACAGACCTAGAGAAATATTGCTGAGAACTTTAAAAAATAAATAACGTGAAAATATGAGCTTAATATATTCTATAACTAGCAAAATAACTAGGGATATAGAAGATATACTTAGAAAATCCTTTTTATTCACACTTATTTTCAATATAATCGGATTTTTTGAAAAGGAATGGGTTAACAGTTATTTCAAGAGATTATATCCAAATGAAAAATTCCTGTCAATCTTCAATAAAAGCAGAATATTAAGCGAAGAAATATTTTCACCTCTTATCGTTTTGGTAACATTTACACTATTTTTACTCCTTGCTACAGATCCGGTATCAAGGGATTTGCAAATAGTAATCATCATTGCATTCATCAGCTTTTTCATCGGATCAACAGTCCTTCCAAAATTTATCTTGAACAATCAAACTGATGAAAATGATGATGCTCTTAAATCTCATGGAAATTCAATCCCATTATTCAATACAAAAGATGTGTATTCAATAGGATTCTGCCTTACTTTGATTGGAATAGTATTCTTATTCATAAGCATTGCATCTGTTGGAGGAGTTCCTTTACTGAAATCCTCTTTAAGGTATTCCCTTAAGCCAATATTTACAATGCCTGTCTTTTTAGTGATTCCTGGAATAGGATTGATTGCATCACACTATTTAGACAAGTTTAAAAAAGGCCAAATAAGTCGCAGCCAAATAAGATTCAGATTCCTCTTATTGACAGCGATTGGAATCATAACCGTTCTTGCACTTGAATACAGAACACCAATCATAGCAATTTTGCTTATGATGATAATCATCGGATATTATGGCAAGATCCTATCTGTTTGGGAAGTGATTTTAGGAGCATTGATTGGAGTCTGTGCAATTATGGGAATAGGCTATTTAAGGTCATTGAATGAGCTTGCAATCAGCTCAAACACAAACATGTTCTCCACCTTGGAAGCAAGAGCAAACTTTACAATGCATGTATTGAACCTCCTGAATCAGATTTCAGGCAATTTCGGAATCCTGCATGGCAAGATGCTTGCAAGTTCAATGCCTGGAAGCGACCTTGGACCAAGAATGCTGGTGGGTAAGCTAATAGCTTGGAGAACAGAAGTTACCGTAACCCCAACATTATTAGGCCAAATGCTTGTTGATTTCGGCAAAGTTGGTGTTGCAGTGGAGATGTGCCTCCTTGGATTCATCTTAGGAGCCGGATATAAGATCATTAAAATCACACAGGATTCATTTTATATTGCAATATACAGCATCATTTTAACCTATTCCATTGTAGGTGTTGAAACTGGAATATTGGATATACAGGTCTTATTCTATTTCTTCATCATATCCTTTATCTATTTAGCAGCTATCCTAAAGGATAAAGGTATGAAAATCTATTAAATTAAATTATATTAATCTATTATCAAAATACCCCTTCTTTTTTTTAAAAATAAAAATTATAGAATAAATCTTTTCTTAAATAGCAAAAAATAGGCAACTTTTTTTAAAATAAAAAAATAAAAAAATAACAAAAAGGGCATATTCCTTTAAAATAATAAAAATAAAAAAATTTAATAAAAAATAAGAAAGAAAAAATTCATAGCATTGCTATGAACTGATTTTGGAGGTTGAGTAAATAAACTAACTATTTACTATGAAGATTGTTTAATTGAATTGTTGATCCATATCTTTTTTAGTACTTTGAATTTTGCATGTGAGAGCGATTATAGACAGAAGAAAATGATGTGTGTTTATGCAAAACCCATCGACTAAAATTAATAATAAATTCTTTATCCAAGAGGTGTGGATTGTTATGATTAACTAATACTATGTACAATTTAACTTGAATAAAGAAATTTATCATTAAAAAGATTATTACAGATTTTTATTCAATATCACAATAATTTAGGTTTACCTAAATTTATTGTTAATTATAGATTAGTCTTCATCATATATAAATGTTTCTAAATTTTTAGGCATACCTAAAATTTTAATGAACTATGGATCATAATCTAAAAAACAATAAAGAATAATAAAATATCAAAACAGAAATAGATTTAAAAAAAAAAGAAAAAATTAATAAAATAAGAGGCAGTACATAGCAAACCTGGGATTTAGAATGCCATGTACCTATTTGGAGATTGCTAATAACAATACGCAAAATATGTTATTATAAAATGGTTCCTTATAATCCTAAAAAGTTTTCATTAGTCCAATTTTCCTAAAAAGATGTAGTGAGCGAGACTACATAAGAAAATGATGTGTGTAGGAAAATAAGGATAATAATAATCTAAAGAAAGGGAGGAAGATAATTATCGAAAACTTTAGATTATTATATCCAAACTAATAAACAACATAATTAAGATTTTTAAAGAAACAATAATATTTAGGTACGCCTAAATTTATTGTTAATTATAGATTTGTCTTCATCATATATAAATGTTTCTAAATTTTTAGGTATGCCTAAATTTATAGAAAAATATGATAAAATTAACCCTATATTAAAATAAATAAAATAATAAATAAAAACCTATAATGAAATAAAATAGAAAAATTATAAGGACAAAGAGAGTCCAAAGTAAGCTAAATGATTGGAATAGAACAATACAATCAATTCCAAAGCAACTATAATGATTATTACTGACCCCAAATAGATATACTCCCTTTTCCCAATAATGGTCCTTGCATGATACAAAGCGGAATTGTCAGAGAAGCATCTGCTTGCCATACTTAAATAAATTGTTTCTCCTTTCTCATAAGCCTTCAAAAACATCATGGCTATACTGTATCCCACTTGCTTTACTCTCCATTTATAGGAGATTGCCTTATTGAATGCATCAAAATTTCTGGATGCCATTGATTGCCTTATATCCCTTAGCTCATCTACAAAAATAAACAGGAACCTTACCATAATGGTTAAGATCATAGCAAGATCTCTTGGCATTCCAAGTTTTCTGAATGATTGCACCACTTCTTGCATAGGTGAGGTAGATGACAATATCACAATAGCTGTCAAACAAACAATCAATCTAGCAAATAAAAGGACGGTCCAATTTAAACCATTATCTGTAATGAAAAGCCATGAATAAGGACCCTGCCAGATAATATTTCCAGGGTGTATGAATGGTTGGAATGCTATCACAAAACCACCGAATGGCAATAGCAAAAGCACTCTTTTAAAGCTTTCCTTAAAAGACAATTCTGCCAAATACATGATGATCAATAGAAATGCCTCAAGCACTACTGGAACTATCAGCCTATCTGAAAAAACAGTAAAAAGAATAATGAGTAAAATGGCAACAAGTTTAACTCTACCCTCCAAATTATGAATAATTGTATCCTTAGAGGATATCATCTCTAATGTTCTAACTTCTTCTATTGCCATAATACCACATAATCATTATTGAAAAAAAATCGTTTTTTTAATTTTAATTAATTTTATAATATATATTTAAAATCAGCTATTAATACTTAACCAAAAGATTAATAGAAAAAGAGGTGAATCTCAGATAAAAATTATAAAAATAATTCATATCCAAGATCATGTTTTTTCTAAATTTAAAATACTAAAAGATTTTAAATAAATTAACTAATCACAAGAATTAGTTAGATTTTTTTAATGCATAACCTATTCCTAAACCGACAATCAGTGTAATCAGACCACCGAATATTAAAACGCCGATCTCACCTAATTTGTCTAAAGGTTCATAGGTATAGTCTGGGAATGGGGATTCCATTACTGGAGATTCAACATCTTCACCAACTGCCGCGTCTTCAGCAGATTTTTCTAATCCGTCCGGATCGCCAGATGCAATGTAAGGGGACAATACTGCTAAAGCAATACAAAATATGATCCCTACAACAATTAAATATTTATCACTTTGACTTAATTCCATATTACCACCCTATTCTCTGTTCCATGCCAATAAGTCTGGTCTGAATTTCTCAAGAGCATAAAGAACAATTACAGTTAATACACCCTCAATTATACCAATGAATGCATGGTAAAGCGCCATAGAAGCAATTCCTACAGTCAATGGGAAAGTTCCTGCAATAGCCATTTCAATAGCTGCCACTACTGCTGCAACTAAAGTTGCAAGCCATGCTGCTACAAATGCAGAAGGATATTTGCCAATTATGCCTTGTAAACCTTTAAAGGTGTAAAGACCAACGAATCCTCCAACAATTGCCATGTTGAATACGTTTGCACCTAAAGCAGTGATTCCTCCGTCTCCAAAGAATAAAGCTTGAATAAGCAATACTGCAGTGAATACTAAAACAGCAGCTTCAGGAGCCATAAATACAATAGCTACTAATGCTCCACCAACCATGTGACCACTGGTACCAAATGGAATTGGCATATTCATGGACATGATTGCAAAAATACCTGCAGCTAATACTGCAAGCAATGGTATACGTTTTTCATCAAGATTTGCTCTTGCCCATTTACCTGCAAAGTACAATGCAATAATCAAGATCACATAGTAGATTGCACATTGGCCAAGAGGTATAAAACCATCAGGTATATGCATATTATTTTTCCTCCAATTTTAAGTTTATAAATAAATCACACTATAGAAGCCTACTTTAGAATGTTTTAAATGATCAATAAATATTTAATTAAATTAAAATAAATTAAATTAAATAAATGAATAAATTTATATCCTCATATAATAATGAAAATATAAAAAATAATATTCATTATTACTTTAGAAAATTTTTTGATTCCATTAAAAACCACTCATATATAAAAAGTAATACTTTCCTAATGTAATTCATTATTAAAGTAATACTTTTGTAATACTTTTATAAAAATTATTTATTTATAAAGTATTACTTTAAAGCAGAATATATTCTTTATTTGTTAAATAAA
>JADLKP010000094.1 GCA_016838945.1 Methanobrevibacter sp. | reverse complement strand
AAAAATAAAAAAAATAAAAAAAATAATAAAAAAATAAAAAAATCAAACCAAAATAGTTTGAATTATAAATTTAAGAACTCATAGGCAGAAATGGCAGCTACTGCACCTTCGCCACAAGCTACAATCCATTGTTTTACACCACCAGAAACATCTCCAGCAGAATAGACTCCCTCTATATTTGTAGCCTGAGCTTTATCAGTGATTATATATCCTGCATCATCAAGAGCAACACCCAATTCCTTAGCCAAATCATTGGAAGGATCATCACCGATTGCAATGAATACTGCATCTGTTTTATAATCCTCTTCATTGCCATCCCTTAAAAGAGTGACTGATTCAACAGCAATATCACCTTTTATTTCTTCAATGGTGGAATTCCAGAGAATTTCAATACCATTTTCTTCCAAAGCCTTTTGAAGATGATGTTCACATCTCAATTCATCTCTCCTATGGACCAATTTAACATTGCATCCAAGATTATTAAGATATAATGCTTCCTGAGCAGCACTATTTCCTCCACCTACCATTAGAACATCCTTTCCAATGAAAAACATCCCATCACAAGTAGCGCAGTATGCCACTCCACGACCTAAAAACTCATTTTCACCAGGAACATTCAAATGCCTATGGGATGCACCTGTAGCCAAGATAATGGATTTTGCAATGAATTCCTTTTTTCCTTCATCATTGCTAGTCATCAATAAAGGGGAATTTTTAGTTTTCAAGTGAAATCCATCATCTGTTTTTTCGATTGAATCAATGACAGTGTTTTCCATGATTTCACAATAATTTTCACTTTGAGCCTTCATCTTTTGAATGAGTTCCATACCAGAAATCATGTCAAAACCAGGATAGTTCTGCATCATAGGCACTTCAAGGCCTAATCCACCAGCCATCCCTTTGTCAATCACCAATGTTTTTGAGTTTTGTCTGCCAGCATACATCCCTGCAGTCAATCCAGCAGGGCCTGCTCCAATAATTATAATATCGTACTCTTGCATAATAACACCAATAAGATAATTCTAAGCAATACTTAAATCGTTTAATAATTAATAAAATTCATCAATTCATAAATTAAAAGTAAATCATAAAATTGTTTTCCTAATTAACAATTATTCTTACTTATTTATATATTTTAATATGAAAATAATAATATGAATATAAAAATATTATGATAAATATTAAATTGAAACATATATAATTTAAAAAATTGAAAGAGCTAAAAAAAATGAAAGTGGCAGTCATACCTGATGCAGCAATGATCATTATTCCCCTAATTGAAAAAAACGGGCACAAATACATATCCCCCACAAATTTTTCAAAATACAACAATAATGAGAATGAAGACCCCGACGATAAACTAGACAGAAGCAGAGCCCCATTTACATTATATGGAGATAGAATATTAATTGGAAATAAATATACAACAAATGAAGTTCCATCAGGAGTCAGAGGAAGATTGTCATTAATGGATAACATCATCCAGAATGCTGAAGCTGCCATCATTTTAGGCCATAGGAAAAAGGGTTATAAACCAATGTACGATGTATTGAATGAGTTGATTCTTTTTGGTGGAACAGGATGCATTAATGAACACAGCCTTGTGATAAACATAATGAAAAACAGGAATATCCCAATTTTAGAATTAGCTCATCCGAACAATCAGAAAGAAATTATAAATCTTATATATAAAGTTAATTCTTTTTTAAGTAATTTGGAAAAGCATAAAGGCAAAAAAATCATTTTCAATGATGATAACTTAAACATTGATTTGAAAGAAAGAGAAAGTGAAAAAATAGACCTGAATGAATTTAATAGAATTTTAAAAGAATATTGAATTTTATTATGAAAAAGTAATAAAAATAGTTAAAAAAAGAATAAAAAAAATAATAAAAATAGTTAAAAAAAGAATAAAAAAAATAATAAAAATAGTTAAAAAAAGAATAAGAAAAGAAAACAAAAAGAAAATTAATTAATTAAATTTTGAATCTCTTCTCTTACTATTTTATTCACTAAACTACCATCAGCTTTTCCTTTAAGCTTTTTCATACTCATTCCCATTAAAGGACCCATAGCGCCCATTTGACGTTCCTTGATCATGGATTCGTTTTGAGTAGCTATATCATGGATAATGTCCCTAACAGCATCTTCACTTAAAAGAGTCAAATTAGCTTCTTCAGCGATGCCATTTACATCTTCATCCGGCTTTTTGCTAATCTCTACCATTAAGTCCTTCAATGCATCCTTAGAGATTTTTCCTTCTTCAAGAAGTGAGAATATTTCAACTAACTTATCCTCATCAAAGATTGAAACATCAACTCCTTCCCTTCTTAAATCCCTTAAATCAGAAACAAGCACTGAAGCAACAGTGGTTGGGTCTACTTTAACTTTAGATAATAATGATTCGAAAGTGTCTCCAAGCAATCTTCTGACGATTTGGTTTGACAGATCTTCACTGAGTTTGTACTCTGCTTTGATTCTTTCCTTCTTCTCATCAGGAAGTTCTGGAAGGTTGTTTTTAATAGGTTCAACCATATCATCAGTGATTTGGAACAATGGAATGTCTGTTTCAAGATACATTCTGTTTGCAGTAGGCAATGGTCTCATGTATTCAGTGTTTCCATCATCCAATGCTTTTCTTGTCTCTTCAACAACACCATCAAATGCCATTTTTGCTCTTCTTATGACTTCATTCAATGCATTCACTGCAACATCCTCATCGTGAGCTACAATGATGATTGCATCTTGAGGACCTATTTTAAGGAACTCCTTCATAGCATTGACTTCATCTTCCTTAATACCATATGCAGGCAATTCATCAGTATGGAAAAGACCGGAAACACCCATTTTCTTAGCATAGCTTGATAACTCAGTACCAAATCTTCTTCCTGGCTGAATCTCTTTTCCGATAAGACCGTCAAATCCTCTTAAGATAATACCTTTTATGCATGCTGCAGAGGATAAAATCTTAGATGAAGTGTCTTTAAATACTTCATCAAGGTCGTAAATGGTATCTTCAACACTTGCATCCCTTTTAATCAATTCATCCTTAATGTCTGCAAGCGCCAATTGTCTTTGAACCTCCCTTTCCACGATTTCAGGCATCAAGTCAAGGTCCTGTACACCTTTAATCTCCACTCTAGCACCTCTTGTAATTGAGATGTTCACATCCTGACGGATTGTTCCAAGACCTCTCTTTACATTGGTGCTTCTCAATACCTGACCGATCATATATGCAACTTCCTTGATTTGCTCAGGATGGTGCATGGAAGGGTCTGTGGTGATTTCTGCAAGAGGAATCCCTAATCTGTCAAGCCTGAATTCTGTAAACTCATCATCGGAATCTATTCTTCTTGCTGCATCCTCTTCAAGTCCTAAGGATTCAATTGCCACTCTACCATATGGGGTGTCCAAGTAACCGTCAGTAGCTGCAAGACCTGTTCTTTGGAAACCACCTGTGTTACTGCCGTCAATTACCTGTTTTCTCATTGTATGGAATTCATCAACCATCCTCATGTTTAAAAGTGAAGCTATTGTAATGCAGATGTCCAATGCTTCCCTGTTCAATGCATGAGGAGGTTCATCATCAGTTTCAACAAGACAGGTGTGATTGTTGAATGATTCATATTTAAAGGTCATGTCCCTTAAGGATTCCTGCAATGCAGCTCTGTCGATTTGACCTAATTCACTTTGTGTTGGCCTTAAGTTTCTTATGATCCCATCATCAAATTCATCATCAATTAGTTCAGTTGAACATGGACAGAACAACTTATGCTTTGTATTCAATTGTTGGTGAATCTCAAGACCCATCATAAGTCCAAGCTCTTCCCAATTTCTTTCAATCTTAGGAGTTTCAGACTTATTGTTTTTGTTTCCCTTGTTTCCTTTTTTAGATTTGTTTTTAGCCATTCTTTATCCTCCTAATTCAAGAAATATTTAAGTGAAGAACTTTCATTCAATTCTCCAGCAACATTGGTTTGAATAATGTCTTTAACTTCATTAACGTCTTCAGTCTGTCCTAAAGCCCATGCCAATTTCACATAAGCGGTTTCAGGAGTCATGTCCATACCTGAAATCACACCTGCATCAAGCAAGAGTCTCCCAGTACTGTAAACATTCATATTGATTGTTCCGTATAAGCATTGGGAAGTCATTACAACAGGTATTCCTTCATCATTAGCCCTTTGCAATGTGTCAACCATATAATCAGGAACATGCCCAAGCCCAGTTCCTTCAATCAATAATCCTTTGTATCCTTTGTCAATATGATAATCAATGATGTCAGAACTTATTCCAGGGAAAGATTTGATTAAGGCCACTTTGCTTTCAATGGCTGTATTCAATTCCAATTCATTTTCCCCACGTTTTATATAAGGAAGGTTTACTGATTTCACTTTCCCATCTCTTAAAAGAGCTATTGGCTCTGAGTCAATGCTTCTGAAGGTGTCCCTTCTGCTTGTGTGCATCTTACGTACCTTTGTACCCTTATGAAGTGCACAGTCACCATCATTCAATGTATTGTGCATTAGGACAGTGACTTCTGCAATGTCTGACAATGCAGCACCACAAGAGTTGTAAATATTCAAGAATGCATCTGTAGAAGGCCTGTCTGAACTTCTTTGAGCACCTGTAATTACAATAGGAACAGGTGTTTTGATCATAAAGCTCAATGCAGCGGAAGTGTAATGCATTGTATCTGTACCATGAGCGATTACGATTCCATCAGCACCATCATTTATGTCATCTGCAATTGACTCTGCTGCCTTTACCCAATATTCGGGCTGCATGTTTTCAGACAAAATGTTGTATAATGCCTTCACATCATAATTTGCAAGATCCAAAAGCTCTGGATTTGCCCTTAATAAGTCTTCTGCAGTGAATTTAGGGTGTACAGCACCAGTCTTGTAATCGATAATAGAGGATACTGTACCACCAGTGGATATGATTGAGATGTTTTGTTTGTTAGGATCTTTTTCTATTTTATCCCCTTCAAATCCAATTTTAGGCTTGTCTCCCTTTTCAATAAGTTCAATGGATGCAGATTCAATGTTTACTCCAACATTATACCCGCTGTCCAATTTTATTACAATATAAGCATCTTTTGCATCTTCAGATCTGTCAAGCAATATTCCCTCATAGGAAATATCTTCCTTTGTTACCTTAATTGTATCACCAATGGTAACATTAGCATTATCTAAAAACTCTTTGGAAATTTCTTTATAAGTCATTTAATTCCTCTTTATTCGTTTTTATAATTATTTTTAAATTATCAGAATTATTATGATAGATTTGTAATCATTTAAAAATCTATATTATATTTATCAGAATTAAAATAGATTTGTAATCATTTAAAAATCTATATTATATTAAATTATATTATTTAAAGTATTTAATATTTGGTTAATAATATTTAGTTAAAATTAAAAATTTAAAAGAAATTTTTTTACAAATCAACATTAACTATCATAATGCATCCTCAGAAAATTATAAAAATAAAAAAATTTAAAAAGTTAATTGGTAAAACGGGGAAAAAAACTATGAAAAGTAAAACTATGAAAAATATATTTTTTTTTAATGATTTTCACTTTAATATTGCTGTCCATTACTGCAGTTTCAGCAGAAGATGTGATGGCGCCTATAAATGAGGATATAGGTGAGGAAGCACAGGAAATTGCAAGTGAAGATCAATTAACACAAGAGATCACTGAAGAGACAGTTACTGAAGACTCAACTGACATATCATCTGACGAGACAGCAAATATTGATAATAATGGAAATAATGAAGATGAAGTTGAAGAAGAAGTTGTAGAAGAAGTTGTAGAAGAAAAAGCAAATTCTACAATCACAGCTTCAGACGTCAAGGGATATGAGTCTTTTACAACTACAATAAACATTAAATTAACAGCAAATAACACTGCATTATCATCAAAACCTATTCAAATAACAGTGAATGGTATCACATATAACAAGACCACAGATAAGAACGGTGCAGTTAAGTTAAATCTTAAATTAAAAAAAGGAACTTATCTTGCTGAAATAACTTATTTCGGTGATGATTTAACAAGCAATGCTACCAAAAGCTGCAAAGTAACCATAAGATCTCCAAGCTTGACCAAATTAAAAATTGGGGATAAATACATCAATTACCGTGAAGGTTCCAAATGCTTATTCTATGTAAAATTGCTTGATGCCAAAAACAATACCCTGAAAAATCAAAAGGTCACATTTAAGGTTGCAGGAAAAACCTATACTGCAGTAACCAGCAAGTATGGTAATGCAAAAATATATTTAAGTCTAAAAAAGGGAACATATACAGTTAAATATTACTTTTATAAAAAGGATGCTCCCTATTTGGCTTCAAACGGTTCCTATAAAATAAAAGTCAAACCTAAAATGGCTAAAGGAAATGGCTATTGGCTATGGGGTTCAAGCATGAAAAAAGTGAATCTTAAAAGCCTTTCTAAAAAAGGAACCAAACATATCTTCCTTCATGTTCGTGCAATATCATTATATGGGAAATCAAGAGTGATTTCCTTTATTAAAAAGGCACATAAGCATGGAATCAAAGTCCATTTTGGATGCAAGTTTGCTATAGTAATGGAAAATGGGTTAGACCACTTAACAAGAAAAACCAAATCAAATATTCATTCTTAAATAAAAGAATCAAAGCAGCTAAGAATTATGCAAAGATTAAAGGCGTAGATGGTATTCACTTCGATTATGTCCGTTTCGGAGGTACTGCTAACTTATATAAAGATCCGGAACGTGCAGTCAACTACTTCATGAAAAAGGCTTCAATCGAAGTCCGTAAGGTAAATCCTAACTGCATTATTTCCGCTGCACTTATGCCTGAGCCAAAAAGGTTGATTAAATATTATGGTCAGGATGTCTCATCAATAAGCAAATACTCTGATGCACTATTGCCAATGGTTTATAAAGGCAATTATAAGAAACCAAGATCCTGGATTACATCTGTGACAAAAGAATTGGTTAAACAATCAAACGGGGCTCAAATCTGGACTGGCTTGCAAACATACCATTCCGACAGCAATACTAAAAAATTAACTCAATCTGCCCTTCTCAAAGATGCAAAAGCAGCAATGAAAGGAGGAGCAAAAGGAATTATACTATTTAGAATTGGCATAAGCTGCAATTTCAATGTTAAAAAGGTTTAATACCTTTTTAAAACTTTTTTAGACCTTTTTAAACCTCAATTTAAAACATGTTCTTTTTTGTTTAATTTTATGAATGTGCTTTTTTTCTTTTTTTTTAATTGATTAATTCAGCATTAATTTCTTTTTTTTTAGTTGATTAATTCAACATTAAATCAGAGTTTTTATAAAAAAATAGTTTTTTCAGAAAATAAGTTTTAAAAATAGATGAAATTAAAAAAAGAATTAAAGAATTAAGTTTTTTTAAAACTTAATTGCAAAAACAAAATAAAATAATAGTTACATCTATTATTTAATTGAATCCTTGTAGAATTGTACAAGAAAAGTATTATTATATATAGCTCATATATAATCGAGGATAATATCTCCCTCGTTTAGGACAATTAACATTCCTAAAAATACTAGGAAACTAAAAAATACAGTCATAAACATTTAGAGACTCCATTTTTTAAGTTCTATATTTAAATAGAACATAAAATTTCATATGATCTTTAGATTTTCAAAAATCATATGTTAATTACTATTATAAAAAAACTCATATATAAATGCATACTATTTGCTTCTTTAATTGTTCGTATTTTCTCAATTAAACTACTAAATATGTTTTATTTTGGAAAAAAATCGTGTTAAATCGTTATGAATAATTATAAATCGTTATAAATTATTATAAATCATGACAAATAATAAAAATCATAGAAAAACTTATGATTTTGTAATACCATAATTTTTATATTTTTAAAGATAAAATAAAAATTGAAGATTACTTATCCAAAAGGAGTTCAAATATGAAAACAATAGTGATTAATGCAAGCCCTAGAAAAAGATGGAATACCGCTGAAATAATGAAATCCGCAGCTAAAGGTGCTGAATCTGTAGGTGCAGATGTAGAGTATATAGATTTGTATGATATTGATTTGAAAGGATGCATGAGCTGTTTGGTCTGCAAAAGCAAAAAGACCGAAAAGCCAAAATGCTACTGGAGAGACGACCTGTCTCCAATAATCGATAGGATATTGGATGCTGATACACTGCTTATAGGATCTCCCATTTATTTCAGCAGGGAAACCAGCCACTTCAGAGCATTGATGGAAAGACTGGTCTTTTGTGCATTGTCCTATGATGATTATGGCAGTTACTATGAAGGAAAGCTTAATGTAGGCATATTCTATACGATGAATGCACCAGAAGAAGTCTATAAAACAACATATGAAGTAAACCTGAAGGAAAATGATAATCTGTTTAACTTATTGAATGCAAATGTAACCACTTATCCGGTACACAATACATTGCAGGTGAAGGATTATTCAAAATATCATATGGCTGGCTTTGATGGGGATGCAAAAAAAGAGTTTAGAGAAAAGCAATTCCCAAAGGATTTGGAGGAAGCTTTTAGAATAGGGGCTAAGTTAAGTACAGAATAA
>JADLKP010000093.1 GCA_016838945.1 Methanobrevibacter sp. | reverse complement strand
TTATTAGATATATAATATATTATAATTATTGATTATTCTTTATTTTATTGGTGATTGTATGGTATCTGTTTCAGTGATTATGCCTGTTTATAATGATGAGTCACATCTTGAAAAATCAATTAACTCCTTCATTAATCAGACTTTAGATAATAAGGAATTAATATGTGTTAATGATGGTTCTACAGACAACTCTTTAGAAATTTTAAAAAAATTTGCTAAGAGATATGATTTTATTAAATTTTTTTCTCAAGAAAATCAGGGGTCTGGCAAAGCACGAAATTTAGGGATTGATGAAGCTGATGGTGAATATATATCTTTTTTAGATGCAGACGATTTTTTTATAGATAATGATGCATTGAAAAGATTATACGAAGTTGCTGATAAGAATTATGCAAACATGGTTTCAGGTAATATAAAACTTGTTGACAGTGAAAATAATTACCATCATTTTAAAGATATGGATTATTATTATGAAGATTCAAAAATAAAACCTGAAGAGTATGGCATACCATGGGCTTTTTATAAAAGCATTTATAAAAAGGATTTCCTAATGGACAATGAGATTTATTTTCCAGATTTAATTAGAGGTCAGGATCCTGTTTTTTTAGCTGAAGTCTTATCTAAAATAGATGCAGTTTATACAGTTAATGTGGATGTTTATGCTTACTATTATATTGATGGTGCAGATAAATGTAATACTTTTGAGAAACGTCATGCACATATTGAGCATTTTAAGTATATTTTTGATTATTTCTCAAATCCGAAATTTAAAAAGGTCAAAGAAGCTTTTAAATATAAATTATTTATTTTTATTGATATGATGGGTTTAGAAGGTGCTGAAGATACATTAAATTCTATTCGTGATGTATTTTCAGATAATCCTAGTCTTGTTAAGGAATGTGAAAATTTTTATTATGGGAAATTCTTTGATAATAGGGATTTATTGGAGAAGTTTGATTTAATTTCCAATCCTAAAATCTCAGTTATCATACCGGTTTATAATGCATCACCTTTCCTTGAAGAAGCTTTTGAAAGTGTACTTTCTCAAAATTTTGAAGATATAGAACTTGTTTGCGTAAATGATGGTTCAAAGGATAATTCTCTTGAAATTTTAAATGATTTTGCTAATAGAGATTCTCGTGTTAAAGTAATTGATCAAGAAAATGGTGGATGTGGAGCTGCAAGAAACAGGGCTTTGGATGATGCTGTTGGAGATTACATTTATTTCTTTGATCCGGATGACTATATTTTGCCAAGAACATTTGAAAAATTGTTTAAAAATGCAACCCGTAATTGGTCTGATTTAGTCATGTTTAAAATAGCTAGATTTAAAGATGAGGGACCTATAAATTATAGCAACCCCGGTTTTGCATTTGAAAATGTTTTTAAGAATGTCAATTTTAACAGTTTTGCATTTGATTATCATGAGGTAAAGCCTTTTGTAATGAATAGGTCGTTTGCACCATGGACTAAACTCTATAAGAAGGAATTTTTAGACAAGTATGATGATTTCAGATTCCCAACTGGTATAGCTTATGATGATGCTCCATTTCATATTCAATCTATGTTGAGAGCTTCAAGAATTTCATATATTCCTGAGTTTTTCTATCATTACAGATTTAATCCAAAAGGTATTATTAATACATCTTCTAATGGGATGGATATTTTTATAATTTGTGATATTGTAGAATCTTTTTTAAAAGACAATGGTTTTTATTTTGAATTTATTGAAGAATTTAATCTATTTAAAATTACTCAAATATTTAATTATCTGATAAGTACAGATTCTGAAGAATATTTCCAAATGGCAAAAAAAGTATTTTCTAAAATACATTTAGGTCATAAAAATTTAGTTTCTAATACATTAAGAAAGAAAATTGATTGGGTTTTGGAATCTGAATCATTTGAGCAATATAAAAATAGAGAATATCAATCAGATATCAAAAGATTAAAAGCAGAAAATAAAAAATTAACTAAGAAAAATAATAATTTGAAAAAACAAAATCAAAAGTTAAAAAAAGAGAAGGTTAAGGTGAAAAAATTAAATAAATCTATTGTTTCATCTAATAGTTGGAAATTAACTAAACCTTTAAGAGATTTTGCTAATTACTTTAGGAGATAATGGGTGTAAATATGGTTAAAGTTTCTGTGATTGTTCCTATTTATAATGTTGAAAAATATATGGAGGAATGTTTGGAAAGCATTATTAATCAATCTTTGAGGGATATTGAGATAATCTGTATTGATGATGGGTCTACAGACAATTCTTTAAGTATTTTAGAGTCTTATGCAGAATTGGATAATAGGATTAAAATTATCTCTCAAGAAAATCAAGGTTTGGGTGCTGCTCGAAATGTTGGATTGGATAATTCCACGGGTGATTATGTTTATTTCATTGATTCAGATGATTTCTTAGAACTTTATGCCTTAGAGGAACTTTATGATATTGCTGAAGAAAAGTCATTAGATTTCGCATTATTTAAAATGATTAATTATGATGATGAAAGCAAAGAATTTTACACTATTCCAGATTATGAAATGTCAGAAATACAAAATTCTTTTGGGGACAACGTATTCAGTAATGAGGAACTTGGAGTTTTATTCTTTAAAATGGCAGTTTCAGCAGTATGTAAGTTATATAACCGAGATTTTATTAATAAAGTCGGTGCAAGATTTCCTGAGGGGTTGATCTTTGAGGATAATGTTTTCTTTTTTGAAATTTTGTTCAATGCTAAAAGGATTTATTTTATTGATAAACATTTTTACAATCGTAGGAGACATAAAAATTCCATTACTGGATCAGCAAACATTAATTTTTCTGATAGCTTAAGAATATATAATTTGATTTTTGAAGTATTTAAGAGATATGGTCAATTTGACACTTATAAAAAAGACTTATTTTTTAAAAAGATCAATTCAGCTAATATCAGATTCAATCAGGTAAAAACTGAAGTAAAACCTTTGTTCTTCGATAAAATGAAAAATGATTTTGAACAAATGGTTGAAGAGTATGGTTATGAGGATATTTTGAATAATTTAGAAGAGAATACCCAATCCATTTTTAGAAATGTTATTAATTCAAGAACTTCAGAAGAATTTGTTCTTTCAATGAAAAAAGATAAATTGCAAAGAGACATAAAAAAAATCACTGAAAAGAATAAAAAATTAAAAATGGATATCAATTCAATTAAAAAGAAAAATAAATCTATATTGAATTCAAGAAGTTGGAAAATAACTAAGCCACTAAGATTTTTGAAAAATAATTCATTTAAAGAAAGTCTTTTAAATAGAAGCAACAGTTATGTTTATTTCAAGTCACAAAATAAAAAATTATCAAAAAGGAATAAGAATTTATTGATAGAAAAAGAGGAACTTTCAAAGCAAAACATTAAACTTAAAAAACAAAACAATGACTTGAAAATAAGCAATGATGAATTAATTCATCAAATTAATTCTTTGGATGAAAAAGTTAATGATTTTTATTTGGATTATCAAAAGTCATCAGAAAAAAATGAAGAGACATTTGAATTTTTTAATGAAAAATTAAATATTTTTAATCATGATATTATTGAGAGAGATAATTTCAATAGATCAATTTTCAAAGAATTACAATATGCTTTTGTATTTGATGATACCATAAAAGACTCTGAATGGTTGAATAAGAATAGTTTTTCATTGATAAATGCGGCTGCAAATTATTCCTTCGCATATTCATTATATAGGATTTTAAATGATGCGAAACCAAAAAATATATTGGAATTAGGTTTAGGTCAGACTACTAAATTAACCACGCAGTATGTTAATTATTTCCAGGATACAACATTGACTGTTGTAGAAGGGGATGCGGAATGGATTGATTTGTTTTCAAAAAAATTGGATATCAATGAAAACACTAAAATTTTAAACTTAGATTTAGAGAATTATAATTATAAAGATGAAGAAACAATTCGTTTCAAGGATTTTATTGAAGCCCTAGAAGATCAAAAATTTGATTTAATTATTATTGATGGTCCTCAAGGTTTTATTCTTGGTTCTGACAATAACACTATTGAATTGGAATATTCTAGAACAAATATCTGGCAGTTAATTCCACAGAATTTAGCAGATGATTTCATTATAATCATGGATGATTTTAATAGGGTTGGAGAGCAAAATACCCTTAATAGGGTGAAAGAACTATTAAATGAGAACAATATTGCTTTCTATGAATATAATAGTTGGGCTTTTAAAACTCAATATGCATTATTCACTGAAAAATATAAATATATTGGTTGGATTTAATTGATCAATATTCTCTTTTTTATTATTTTTTCTTATTCTTTTCTTATTTTTTAATCTTTTGAATATTTTTTTATCTAGTTTTTCTAGTTGAAATTATTATTATAAAATAATCATTTGAATAATAACTTATTTAACTTAATTACACCAATATATTATTAAAAAAAATAATCTTTTTAGAGGAGATAAAATATGAATGAATATGTTTTAAATCATCCATTAATAACTCATAAATTAACTATTTTAAGAGATGAAAATACAAGCACTAAAAAGTTTAGGGAAGTAGTTACTGAAATAGCTGCTTTATTGTGTTATGAAGCTACAAGGGATGCCAGACTTGAAGAAGTGGAAATAGAAACTCCAATAGCTAAAATGAAAACTGGTAAGGTTCGTGAAGACAATTATGCTGTTATCCCTATCTTAAGGGCAGGCTTAGGTATGGTGAATGGTATCATTGATGTGATGCCAAATGCTAAAGTAGGTCATATTGGTCTTTATCGTGATGAAGAGTCATACTTGCCTGTTGAATATTATTATAAGGTTCCTGAAAACATTGAAGATAAGGTCGCAATGATTGTTGATCCTATGCTTGCAACTGGAGGAAGTGTTCTTGCAACTATTGAAAAGCTTAAGGATGATGGTGTTAAGCATATAAAATTCTTATGTATAGTTGCTGCACCTGAAGGAATTGAGGTTATCGAAACTCATCATCCGGATGTTCAAATCTACTGTGCAGTAGTGGATAAAGGATTGAATGCTAACAAATATATCACTCCGGGTCTCGGTGATGCAGGAGATAGGATATTTGGTACAAAATAGATTCAATCTTTTCTTTTTTGATTTTTAAGTAACATTTAATTTATATTGATTTTTTTATCAATTTGAGTATATCCTAAATATTATAAATACGATTTAGTCCAATCCTATTTTTATTTCTTTTTAATGGATTATATGTTTTTTTCATAGTTTATTCTTTATTGGTATTAATTTTATGATTTTTATAGTAAACTTTATTATATAATAAAGTCTAAAATTAATATATAAGGTATGAAAAATATCAAAAAGATGAAATTTCTACTAATATTCAATATTTTTAAGATTTTTCAGAATTCTTTTTTAATACAATTATATTTATAAATTATTTATTATGGTGAAATTATGAGTGAAATATATAAAACATTCACATCCGAATCAGTAACCCAAGGGCATCCTGATAAAGTTGCAGACATTATCTCCGATGCAATTTTAGATGCATATATGGAAAAGGATCCTAATGCCCACGTTGCATGTGAAACTAGTGTTACAACTGATTTCTGTTTAGTGTTCGGTGAGGTTACATCAACTGCTGACATCACTAGGGCAGATATTGAAAAAATCATTAGAGACACTATTATTGAAATTGGATATGACAATCCGGAATTAAAATTTGATGGTCATAATTGTGAAGTAGTTAGTTTACTCCATGCCCAGTCTCCAGACATTAAACAAGGAGTGGACCGTGAAGGTGAAGAAAGTGGAGCTGGAGACCAAGGTATGATGTTTGGTTTTGCAACCAATGAAACCGAATCTTTGATGCCTTTTCCAATTGATTTAGCACGCAAGCTTACAAATAAATTAACACAATTAAGAGAATCTGGAGAAATCCCATATTTAAGACCTGATGGTAAGGCACAAGTTTCTGTAAACTATGATAATGAAGGAAATCCAATTTCATTGGATGCAATTGTCCTTTCAACCCAGCATGATGAGACCATGTCACAGAATCAAGAGCAGCTTAAAGAGGATATTCGTGAAAAGCTCTTCAAGGCAGTTATCCCACAGGAATTGATGAATGAAAATACAAAAGAGCACATCAACCCTACTGGTGTATTTGAAATCGGCGGTCCTCATGGTGATGCAGGATTGACCGGTCGTAAGATCATTGTAGACACCTACGGAGGATATGCAAGACACGGTGGTGGAGCATTTTCCGGTAAGGACTGCACTAAAGTGGATAGAAGTGCATGCTATATGGCAAGATACATTGCTAAGAATATTGTAGCAAGTGGACTTGCTGAAAAATGTGAAATTCAAGTCTCCTATGCAATAGGTGTTGCTGAGCCAACTTCCGTAATGGTTGACACTTTCGGAACTGGTGTGGAAACCACTAAAAGCATGGAAGAGATTGTTCGTGAAAACTTTAAGTTAACTCCTGATGGAATCATCGAAACCTTAAACTTAAGATCCACCAAATATAAGCAAACCGCTAAATACGGTCATTTTGGTGTTGAAGGTCTTCCATGGGAAAAAACAGATAAGGCTGAAGACTTAAAGAAATACATTGCTGAATAGAATCATGAGACTTCATTTTTGAAGTTTCAACTTTTTTTTTAATTTTTTTTTAAGGATATTCATTTTTTTATTTTCATTCTTCTTTTTTTAATTTTACATAAACAGTCATTTCAAGCATATTTGAAAATAATTTCAATAGATTTATATATTTATTATTATTAATTATAATATAAGAGAAGATTATATTAATAGATTTTTATTCAATATTTCATTAAAATAAAGATAAATTTTTATTTTTATTTAATTTACATATTTTTAATCTATTTTTTTAATATAATCTTAATCTTAAACGTTTATTTTAATTTAACATATTGAATGAATTAATTTAATTTAACCTTTTAAATTAATTAATTTAATTTAACCTTTTAGAATAAACTAATTTGATTTAACATTTTAAAATAAAATAAACATTAACGGTTGAATTTTTTATATAATGTGGTGTTATGAATGAATGAATTATATGAAAAAATGATTAATGAATCAGTAGCTGCCCTTCAGGCAGATGTTGATGTAATTAGTGCAAATAGATACAACGACTTTAAGATTACAGATGCAAAACCTTATGCAGATGCTGTAGCAGGCATGACCTGTGCAGATGGTCAAGCAAAATCTGTAATTGACCTTCACAAAAAATCTGTAGAAAGCCATTATAAAGTATTGACTTCTGTAGCTGAAACCATCAGACCAGAAGATGATCCATTTATTGAACATTACCAAACCCCTCCTATACTTGAAATCTTATGTGAGGAAGATGGTGAATTTGCAGACAGCATGGCTACATTTATCCAAGCTATTGCTGATAGTGAAACATTGATTACAAAAGAATCAGTCCGCCGTTACGGTGGGTTCTATGGACCTACATGTGTAGTGGACTTTGCTTTGATGCCTGGAAGTACTTCCAATGTAGTAAACCAAATCTTAAAAACCATTCATATTCCTGTTATGCATAAGCAAGCTATTCTTTCTGCAAAATCATGGGGTATGAACACTTCCTATGGTATTGGTGATTCATTTGCTCATGCAATTGAAAACGGTGCATCTGCTGCAGAAGCAGCTGCAAAAGAAGTTGAATCAATGCAAATGATTTATAAGGAACCTGTAGAAGCTCAAGGTAAATTGATGGATGATGCAGGACACTCCTCCTTTGATGTTAGAGAATTTATGGAAGGATACAAAAAAGAAATGAGAAGTGTTGTTAAGGCTGCTATGGATGATGGTGTACATTATGGTAACATTGTTACCGTACCAGCATACTGTGTTGGTGATATTGGTCACCACATTGGTCAAGCAAGCTATAACATGTGTAAGGATGACGTTACATTAGCTATTATTCAAGCAACCGCTAAAGTCATGGAAGCTTCCTTAAAAGACAATATAGGTAAATTCATGCACCCTTCACAAGTTTTAAACTTAGCAACCGGTTCCACTGCATGTGCAACTGAATACATTCTTGAATTAGACGGATTCAATTCCACTATGGTTGTAGATTTATTAACCAAAAGATTCCACAACTATGTACAGCAATATCCTACCAGAGGTGCAGCAGCAGAATTACACAACTGTGACTTTATGGACATGATTCATAGAGGTTCAACTTACATTAGCGCTGCAAGAAAAGCAAGAAGCAGTGCAAAAATTGATCTCGTACCAAAAGTCAATGGATTTGCTGTTGACTTAGGAGCAATCACTCACAATGAAGTTCTTATGAACCCACAAAGATATACTTATCCTGCTTGTGGTATTACAGTAAGATTCTCTTCATTAATGAGACTTGCAGACTACCCATGTTTACTTACTCCTGAACCTGTAACCGCTACAATGATGACCAACATCATTGCACTTAACAAAGAAGTTCCTGGCTCTCCAGTAAGAGGATGTAAAAACTGTGCTTCTTGTATCATTGATGCAAAACATGAGTACTGTCAATGGAAAGAATCTGTATAAGTCTGATTTAAAATAGATTTGAGAATTTAATTAAGCTTTTTTGGCTTAATTATTTTTTTTTATTTTATTTATAAATT
>JADLKP010000092.1 GCA_016838945.1 Methanobrevibacter sp. | reverse complement strand
TAGGATTTTTTAAGGAATTTCAAAAGAATTTAAAAATTCTAACTAGATTAAAAAATTAAAATTAATAGGTAAAAGTCAAATTAAAGCATAAATTATAATTAAAATGTAAAATAAAAACTAAAAAAACCTTAAATTTAAATATAAGTAACACAAAATTAAAAATTAACTTAATTTTAGAAGCAAATTAATTTATATCAAAAATAAACCATTTATAACAAATAGTTTACTAAAATAAAGATTTATAAATAGTTAACTATTTGTAAAATAAAGAAAATCAATTTTCTAATTGATTAAAACAAGCTAATTTTTGCTTAAAACTAAGTTAATAAAAAAAAGGAGTTCAAAATATGTTAAAGATAAATAAAAGCATTTTAATTATATGCATCATATCATTATTTTTAATTGTCGGACAGATTAGTGCAAGCGACACCGATTTAATAGAAATAAATGATAATGATACAACAGAAAATACAATAGGTGAATCAGCAGATAAACCAATAGACGAACCAATAGATGACACAATAGATGACATAGTAGATGATACAATAGAGTTGAATGATTCCGATTCAATTGATGGATGGAGAGATGATGAAAGTATAGAAAAAATTGAAAAGGAGACAAAAGGCAACTTAGAAATCGTTATGGCCAATGACGATTACAGTTGCGGTGCGGCTTCATTTGCCACTGCATTGAATAATATGGGAATGAATATCAGTTTAGATGAAGCTAAAATTGCAGCCAACACAAGTACCAATGGCACAACTATGAAAGGACTCATAGATGCTGCAGAAAAATATAATTTAACCGCATATGGTGTGACTGCAGATGCATCCAATCTAAAGGAAAACTTTATAGTCCATATGAATATCGATGGTGCTGAACATTGGTCAGTGATTAAGGAAATCAATAATGATAGCGTTACTTTAGCAGACCCAAGCTTGGGATATGTCCAATATGATTTAAAAAAGTTCAGTGAATTCTACACCAACAATTCCTTGATAATATTAAACCAATCTAAAAGCAACAGTTTGGATATGTCCAAATACACTCTGATAGATAATGCTCGGCTCAATGTCATTTCTGGAAAGGGATATGCTTATTACTATTCTAAAAAAATAAGCTATATCCACAACAAAGTCAATCCAGGATATGCATTCCTGGTTAAGATCATCGTTCCAAAGTGGGGAGGAAAGACTGTCAAGATAATTACCAAAAAGATAACAAGCCATAAGATATGCTGCAACGTATACTACAAAATTACTTATTATAAAAAAGCGAAATATAAGGGTAAAAAGACAATCATAAACTATCCATGCATTTTTAATTTAAGTATGAAAAAGGGAAAGACTGTTACAGTCAATCTGCCTACTCCTGGAATTAGAAGTTTCAAATTTTATCATACAGTCTGCAAATTTCCTTGAATGGAAAAAATGCAATTTTTAGGATTTTATATAAATAATAAAAAATTTGGTGATTATAATGAAGAACAAGAAAAAATTATTGGCAATACTTTTAGCAATAATCTGTATTCTAATTGCTTTAGGCACATATTTGAATTCAAGCAGCAATAATGACACAAATATCATTTCAGGAGATAATATTACTGTAAACGATTCCATTACAGATATTGCTAACCCAGATGAAAATGGGACAGTTTGGCTTGAAGAAAACGGAACATTGAAAGAAGCAAAAGTTACAGAATCAACTGGCAATGGATCTGCTTCAAGCTAAATTAAATGAAACTAAAAAAAGTCAATTGAACAAAAGTAAAAAAAAAAGAAAAAAATTAAAAAAAATAGAAGAATAAATTCTTCTAAAAATTATTATTTCCTACGTCTTAAAGACACAGCTGAGCCTAATATCACAGAAGCAATAGCCAATAAGACTATTGGGTTTCCTGCAGCAGGAATAGCCTTTTTAACCTTTTCAGTTATTTTGGAATCATTTGGTTCCTTAGGATTGGAATCAGTCCCATTTGCATCAGTGCCATTTGAATCGGTACTTGGTTCATCCGGATCTGGAGTGGGATTATCATCGTCATCTGGCTCATCAAGCTGAGTAACAGTAACTTTTATAGTGGTGTTGGAAGGGTTATAATAATCATTGCCTTCATACTCAATAGTAGCTTCTGTACTTTTTGACGGTAATTCCACACCTGTAAAGGTGGCTTTTCCATTTTTCACTTCAGCGGTGTACTCTTTGCCATTGATTTTTAAGACAGCGGTACCGTTTTGGACAGGGTCGCCATTTTGATCTGTGATGTCTGCAGTAATGTCGACCTTTTCTCCAACAGTACCAGACACATCATCACTTTCAGTAGTGGTGTTTAATGGCAATACATGCACTTCAGATTCACCTTCTGAAGCAAGATATGTATTTCTTCCTTCTGAAGAGTCAGGATCATCATAGCCAGTATATTCCACTTTGGAAGGATAATCTCCTGGAGCACCAAGAGTGATATCCTTAAATTCTGCTTTTCCATCATTCACTTCAGCAGTGTAAGTTTCTGCATTGTTATTTCCATAATCTATTGTTAAAGTAGCAGTTCCACCATTCAATGGGTTTCCGAATGCATCTTCAACCTTTGCAGTGATATCCACAACATTGCCAGTGTAATCAGTTACCTCATCAAGAGTGACAACAGTTTTGATGTCATATATTGCATTGACTGTGATATTCAACTCTTTTCCATCAAATTCACTTGGTTTTACGGTGAGAGTGTCACCAGCATTGAATTTTTCGCCAGTATCCTCTCTTTCCCAATATTTGAAAACGACCTTATCTTCAGGATAGTCCGCAGGAACATTAAAGGTATGCTTATATGCAGTATTATGATCAGTATAATTCATACTGCTGCTGCCATGACCAAAATTGTCATTATATGTTACACGTAAAGTTCCAAGAGGAGTGTGTGTATATTTTGCATAATAATGCACTTCAAAATCTTCTCCAGTAGCTACAATAGTTTGGGTTCCTGTTATTTTGTTCCCATCTGCATCTTCCCAATGGTCAAACACCCAATGTTCATTCTCATATACAAAATCACTGTATTTCTTATTAGCTACTTGGTTGTTGAATTTAGCCATACCAATTCCCCAAGTTGAGCTAATTTCATTAGTGACGCTATCAGTTACTTCCCCATCACTAGACATTTTATGAAAAATGACTGTGACTTTACTTGTGCCAGCCCCTAGCTTATTTTTGATATCGGCAGGCTTTTCATCGGCAATATCATCACTGGAATCTGTATCCACTTTTGATAATACATCATCATCTGAAGAATCTTCATTTAATTTTACATCATCTGTTATTGTATCTTCAGATAACTTTAAATCATTTTGGGCATCACTGATTACATTATCACTCTCTGCAGCAGCAATAGCATAAACAGAAAGAAACAATAAGATAATCAATGAAAATAATAAAAATTTAGATTTTAAATTATCCATATCAATCACCTTTAGGGGGATATTAATATCCTATCTTTATCTAATTAGTTCATTTTTCTAAATACTCTAAATTTTATATGCAGCCAATTAGAAAAAATTATGTTTTTAAAATCAATATAACTCTGGCAATGACTTTAATGAAAAAATTAATCATAATTTAATCATCAAAAATCAACTAGCAAACAGACTAATGATGATAATCATAAACAACAAAAAATTTAATCTAATTTGAAATTTTACTATATCCTTTAAACATAAAAATGTTCGTTTCTCAAAGTAACCCCCGCTACATATAATAGTAAATATAATATACTCATATATAAATTTATTGAAAATAGACAATGATAGAAATTTTAGAAAAAAATTGAAAAAACTAAAAAAATGAGAAAAAATAGGTAAAAAGCATCATAAACTTAATAAACTAAAAAAAGAAAAAGATTAGATAAAAAGCTTCATAAACTTAATAAACTAAAAAAAGAAAAAGATTAGATAAATAGCATCATAAGCTTAATTTATCTACTGTGTGAATAAACTGATCGGCTTCACTTTCTAAACTATGGTCCGGATTTCCACGCATTTCAAATACAATAGCTGGAACTCCACCATTATCTATTGGAATGGTTGAATATTGCGGACTTGAATAGCTTGCCGGCTCATAGTAAATCACATAAGATAAAGACTTTGTTACATTATTTGCAGACTCATAAGCAACAGAATCTGTTGAAACCGGAGCGAATATATAAGGATCCTGCACATATCCACCATTGGATGCATGAATGTCAATAGCCAAGTCATATTTATTTTTCAAAATATCATCGACTACAAATTCCTGAGCAAGCAATTGGCCGTTCATTCTGCTTTCTTCAAAATCCTCATTTTCAGCACTTACATTTATTCTGTAAACATAATAGGAATAATTCAAGCTGCCTGAAGTGTTTAAAAGACCATTATAAATCGCATCATGAGCATTTGATTCCCTTGGATGTTGGCCTAAAATATAAGCAACCTTCACTGAGGAATTTTCATTTCCATAAGGGCCTTCACGGGTTACAGTTCCTATGCTGTTTTTACCGATTTTCTTGACATGCTTTTGCAAGGAAGAATCCGCAGTCTTAGAATCTGTGAAATTAACCAAATCAGTTAAATTATCCAACTCAGACATATTATCTGGCAAATACTTCAATACATTATTTAAAATAGGATAATCAGCTGAAAGCTCATCTAAAAGACTGTTCTCATTAGTCAGATGATCATAAAAAAGAATGGACCCTTCTGCCAATACGACAATTAGAATGATTAAAAAATAGAGTAATTTTTTAGAAGGTTTTCTTGATTTTTTCTTATGTTTATCGTCCTCATTAGCCATAAAAACACCAAAAATAATTATTTAATTTAAAAAATCTTAAAACCCAATAAAAATATTTTTGGAAAAATTTCCAAGGATATATAATAAATTCATTAATATTTGTAAATATAATTTTAATTAAATTTAAAGATAGGAAATAATCAAATTGGAAAAATTATTTTTTCCAAGTTTGTCTTACTCCTCTTCCTTTTTTACTACCAGGCTTTTTGTAAGATCTTTTAGGTCTGGTTCTTTTGTTAGTACCTTTTACTTTTGCCATCTATAATCCTCCTTTAATTTTTAAAAAATATTATTCATCAGATTAATCATAAATAATATCTGGAAAACAATAAATTAGAAATGGCCATATTTTACTAAAATATGCCATAATTCCTTATAAAAATAGCTTTAATAATAAAACCTAATAAAATATTTATTTTTAATACATATAAACTTTACCCATAAAATTAGTAAAAATCAGCCACATTATCATAATTCTGTTTAAGATAGGAAAATAACTAATTAATGATAAGAAAAAAATTAAAAGGATTGAAAAAATACTTAATTAAATAAATACATAGTTAAACGTAAGCACCATAAATTAATTAGCACCAAATAATAAATGATAGAATACGGGTGATAGAATGAATGATAATAAGAGGAATATCATTGTTGTAGAATGCATATCAACAGGAACCAACTTTATTGAAGACATCATAAACAGAGGGTATAATCCTGTTGTTCTTGAACCGAAAATGATAGATACAGAGGAAGGAAAAGAATATCAGAAAATGGTTTATAATGAATATAAAAGAATAAACTATGATTTTGACATAATCTATGAACAAGATACCTATGAAGAGACACTTGAAATGGTTAGAAAATTAGATCCTCTTCTCATTGTAGCGGGAAATGAAAAGGGAGTTATCTTAACAACAAAATTATCCCATGACCTAGGCCTTTTAGGAAACCCTATTGAAAATATTGATGCAATGACCTTAAAAAATGAAATGCATAATAGATTAAAGGAATACGGCATTCGTTACATTAGAGGAAAAGTGGTCGATTCATTAGAGGATGCCATTGAATATTATGACAGCGAAAACCTTAAGGAAGTTGTCATAAAGCCTACATACAGTGCAGGATCCGCCAGCGTAAGGATTTGTGCAAATAAGGAAGAAATGGTTGAATCCTTAAAGCAGCTATTAGTTCATTCAGCCAATTATTACGGAGACAACGACAATAAATTCCTGATTCAGAAACGTATAAACGGTGAAGAATATATCGTAAACACCGTATCCTGTGAAGGCAAACATAGGGTGACCCTAATTTGGAAATATGCAAAAGTCAAAACTTCTGATGGTGCTATAGTATATGATAGCTGTGAAACAGTGAATGAATTGAGAATTGGTGAAGCAGAAATGGTTGAATATGCATACCAAGTGGCTGATGCAATTGGAATCCAATATGGTCCAGTTCATGGGGAATATATGATTGATGAGAATGGGCCGGTATTGATAGAAGTGAATTGTCGCCCTTGCGGAGCAAATATGGATGCCGGTTTTTTAAATAGAATCTCCGGACAGCACGAAACCGACAGCATTTTAGACTCATACCTAAAGCCAGAACTTTTTAGAGTGAACTATTCAAAACCTTATAAATTATATGCATATGGTGCCATAAAGCTATTTATTGTCCCTAATGATATAATTGCAAATTCATCACCTATCGACAATATAAGCTTCAGATTCAAAAGCCATTATAAAACTTCAATGGCAGAAATTATTGATGATAGATTATTCCATAAGACTGAAGATTTGCATACTAGCTGCGGACTTGTATATTTGGTTCATGAGGATTATGATGTGGTTGAAGACAATATAAACTTTTTAAGGGATATTGAAAAACGCGCATTTTCACTAATTTTAAGTAAAAATAAAAAAGAATCCGAAGAAAAGGATGATGAAACTTATTTAAATGAACTAAAACCATTCCTTGATATGGTGTCCATATATGGAACCGGTTTAATAATTACTGACCAGATTATAGAAGGTGTAGACATTTTACAATGCATACCACAGGATATTGATAAGATAAACGGGGAATTTGATTTCGTACTCCTCAATCTCAACAAAAGCTATATGAAAGAAAGTGATGACAATATTGTAAACTTATCATTTGAAAGTCTATCCAGAGTTAAATCTGGAGGATATGTATTTATTCCAAAGAACACATATGAACAGATTCCAAGCAAAAGAAATGGTATGGAAGGCATAATCCAAACTTTAGATTTAAAAATAGAGGTTCCACCATATGGAATAAATGATATAATTATTGCATCCAAAAGATAAATAAAAATAGAATAAAAAAATAATAAAAATTATTAAGAAGTTATATAAACTTCTTAAATTCTCTTTTTTTAAAAAAAAAACACTTTTTACTTGAAAATAAATAAAATAAATAAGAATAATTGAAATTTAAAATCGCATATAAATCTTATTTTTAAGTTGTATACTCTGCATTGATTTTAACATAATCATAAGTCAAGTCACAGCCCCAAGCGGTTGCAACATAATCCCCTTGATATAAATCAACAAGTATGTTTACGGTTTTTTCCTGCATGATCACTTCAGCATCCCTAAGATTTTCTGTTCCTTCAAATGCTAAGATCTTGCCTTGGTCAACTAAAATGGATTCTTTGCCATCATCATCACTTACAGAAACGGAAATCATATTTTGGTCCATTTTACAACCGGAATAACCGACTGCAGCAACAATTCTTCCCCAATTAGGGTCTCCACCAAAAATAGCTGATTTTACAAGAGAGGAACTGATTACAGATTTGGAAGCTGAAATCGCATCTTCCTCTGATGCAGCACCTTGAACCTTACATTCAATGAATTTGGTAGCTCCTTCACCATCACGAGCCATCATTTTTGCTAAACTAATGCATAAGAAGTTCAATGCATCTTGGAAATCCTCATTGATTATGCCATTTTTCGCCACTTCAACACCAGACTTTCCGTTTGCCATCAAAATAGCCATATCATTAGTACTTTCATCACCATCAACGACAATCATATTGAAACTCTTATTTACTGCAGATTTTAATGCCTTGCTGATCATTTCAGATGAGATTACAGCATCAGTTGCCAAGAAACATAACATTGTACCCATATTAGGTGCAATCATCCCTACTCCTTTGGTGATTCCACCAATCCTAACCTTTTCACCATTTACAGTTGTTTCTACTGCAAATTCCTTATGATAAGTGTCTGTTGTCATCAATGATTTGGCAGCATCTGTTGAACTTTCTACGGAATTGTCCAATTTGGAAATTGACTCTTCAACCAAAGGCAAAATAATGTCCATAGGCATTTTTCTACCGATTACACCAGTGGATGCAGTCGCTATTTCATTTGATGGGATGTCTGTCAATCCAGATGCAAATTCAATTGTCTTATCACAATCAGCTATTCCATCCTCACCAGTAAAACAGTTGGCATTTCCACTGTTTGCAACTACTAAAGATACTTTTCCACATTTTATCATTTCTTTTGTATGAATTACAGGAGCAGCAACCACATTATTGGAAGTGAATACTGCTGAAGCATTGCTGCCTTTAGATTCTATAACAGCAAGACCATACTTACCTTCACGTGTTCCTGCTGCTCTAACACCTTCAACAGCACAGATTCCACCTTTAATAACATCAACATTAGACATAATATCTCCTTTTACAAGTGTAATGATAAATTTTTGTTCTTTGCAATCTTAAATAATTTCCAATATAAGGTAATCTTATAAAATAATTAAATAAATTATAATAAATAATAATTAAATAAAAAATCAAAAAAT